>JBPCPD010000014.1:0-12053 GCA_050999535.1 Thermoleophilaceae bacterium | reverse complement strand
TCGGGGCCGAGCTCGGTGACGAGGGCGCTCCAGTCGTAGATCCCGCGGGCCGCGCTGATGGCCCGCATCGTGTCGGGCTCGATCGGCTCGCAGCGGTCGTGCACCCGCCAGCGGTAGGCGCCCGAGCGCGTGGCGTGCACGACCGCCCCGCGCGGGACGTCGACGAGCAGCAGGGGCCGCCCGTCGACCTCGCGGACGTGGGCGTCGACGGTCAGCGGCGGCGTCGTCCCGTCGTACACCGCGAGCCGCACGGCCTCGGGCGTGTAGAACGGATCGACGCCCTGCAAGGCTTCTGCGCGCGTGGCCGCCCGGTCGCGCACGCCGATCAAGATCGTGCCGCCCTGCGCGTTGGCGAAGCAGGCCGCGGTCTCCGCGATGAGCCCGAGGAACTCCTTGCGGGCCTTGCCCATGTTCCGCGCGCCGCGTTGCTCGGGGCTGAGCGCGGTGTCCGGTGTCTCCTTGAAGTCGAGGAGCGAGAGCTCGTGGTCGTCGGCGCGCCAGCCGTCGCCGATGGCGGAGAGCGCGTCGACGGCGATCGGGGAGGCACCTCGGGTCACGGAGCGGAGAATGATAGACCAAATGATAAAAACGCACAGCGCGTCCGTATCATTACTGCTGTCAATGACGGCGTCACCTGGGGCGGCGTCCGCGCGTCGTCGCAGGCGGCCGCCAGCGCCGGAGATCGTCGTTCGTCAGCCCGAGCGCGCCGAGCTCGTCGACGAGGAAGTCCTCGAGCTCGCGGGCCGCCGGCTCGCCGGTCTCCGCGTCGGGCTCGGGGTGCCACTGGGCCACCCACGGCAGCAGCTCGAGGATCCCGGCGAGCAGCGGGACGAGCTGCTCTTCCCCGGCCCCGTCCTGGCCGCGCAGCAGCGCCGCGCGGCCGGCCAGCGCGAAGGCGAGCGTGACGTGGTCCCACCCCGCCCAGCCGACGACGGGGCTGGGATCGCCGGTCCGGCTGCCCTCGGGCACCAGGACGAAGCGCTCCTTGGGCACGTCGAGCTTGCCGCGCAGGCGCCAGTAGTCGGTCTTGCGGAAGTCGGCCGGCTTGTACTTCGGCGGGACCGGGATCTCGCCGACCTCCTGCCGCTTGCGCGCGGCGGCGGCGTCGGCCGGGAGCCCGAGCGCGTCGATCGCGTCCTCCTGTCGCTGCAGCTCCCAGACCTGCTCCCACTCCGCGCGCGTGCGCAGGCCGCTGTCCTTGTAGCGATGGGCGGCGAGATACGGCACCGCCTCGCCGACGACGAGCTCCTGCACGAGCCGGGCGAGGTCGACGTCGACGGTGCCGGTCAACCGCTGGGCGGCAAGCTGGACGCGCGGATCGTCGGCCACCGCGTCGGCGAGCTGCGCGCACGTGACCAGCTCATGACGCTCCCAGAGCGGGAGCGCCTCGAGGTGGTCGAGCAGCCAGGAGCGCAGGGCGGCGTGCTCGCGCTGGGTCCAGGACGGCTGCGACCAGCGGCGCTTGCACTCCGGCCGTTCGATCAGCGCGACGTCGCGATCGGACTCGATGAGCGCGATCCGCTGCTCGACGACCGCGCGGTACTCGTCGGGCCAGCGGCCGGGCAGATCGGTGATGGGGGTCGATCCGTGCCGGGCGAACCAGGTCGACTCCACGGTGCCGCTGGCGATCCGTCGGGCCAGGACGATCTCAAAGGAACGCTCGCCGAGCTGGAGGGGCGGGGCGGCCTCGCCGGAGACCGGAAGCTCGTCCGGGACGAGACCGAAGGACCGCATCACCACCCAGTCGCTCTCCTCCTGCAGGCTGATCGCCTGCGCGAGCAGCTCGGCGTCGCGCGCGCAAGCGCCGACGATCGCCGCGTTGCCCTCAGCCAGCAGCCGCGGCACGTCGGTGAGCACGGCGCCGCGTTCGGCCACGACGGTGTCCAGGGCCGACGCAAGCGTGAGGGGGCGATCCTCAGGGAGGGGGAACTCCGCGAGCTTCGTCCCGGTGAACTCGAAGAAGTCCTCGAACTCGTCGGTCCGCTGCCGCGCACCCCGCTGGTCGACCGTGCTGCCCTTGTTGTGGCTCACCTGCTTCAGCCAGAAGCACGCGGTCGAGCTGTTGAGTACCCCGAGCAGCGCGAGGTGATCGTCCTCGGTCGCTCCCTCCGGCAGCTTGATCACCGGCGCAGACTGCTTGAAGACCTTGCCGCCACGGTCGAGGACGAAGTGGTTGTGGGTGGCGACGAAGGCGAAGGTGATCGTGAGAGGCGTGCGGAACCTGCTCCGGATGAACATCACGTACTCAGTCCACGCAAGTCCACGCTGGTCTTGGGTCTTTCCAAACACCTTGCGTTGACGTAGCCCGGAGCGGTACGCCCACAATGCTGCCGTTAACGAAGGCGATTCGACTGCGAGTAAACCGTTGTCGTACGGCCAGAGCAGTGGATGAGTCTCGACGATCTGCCAATCGCGCACCATGTCCCCGACCACAAGCTTCGACCTGTGCTCCGAAGGTAGGTGACCCGGAGCGTTACGTAGGAAAGCGTCGTCCTCGCCGGTGATCGCGCCGAACCCGATTGGCTCAATGGCTTGCTTCAGTAGCTGCGTGCTCGCACCCTCGATCCTTCGCTTCGTACTCGTGGCACCCCCACCTTGCAAGCTCCATGGGTGGTGAGCCAGCGACGCCCGCTCCACATCCTCCACGCTGACGAACACGCTCTCACTTCCGGGCGCGTCGACCTGATCGACGATCGCGCGCCACACGAGACCGTCCGCGGGCTCAGCGGGCGGGCTCGGCTCGCCGCGGATGCCCATGACCGCACGAACCGTCGACAGCACGGGCCTTCTCGCGCGCCCCACGACGATCACCGTCGGCGTTCCGTGCCCCGGGATGTACGCACCCGCTGCGTCGATCAGCGTCTGGACGTCGACGGTCGGCAGGAAGTCCTCGATGAGCCTCGAGCCGAACTCGCGCTTCATGAACGCGTTGCCGGTGATCTTGCCGACGAAGCCTCCGCCATCGGGCAATCGAGCGAGCTCGAAGAAGCGCTCCATGAACGGGACGGCCAGCGAGTACTTGCCCTTGCAGGTCGGGTACCGGTCGCGGTAGGCGTTGTTCAAGGCCTTGTCGCGCGCCACGATGTACGGTGGGTTGCCGACGACGACGTGGTAGCCGGGCCTGAGGATCTCCTCGAGCAGCCCGGCGTCCTCGGTGAGGAAGTGGTGCTCGAGACCAGGCACCGCGACGGCCACTCCGAGGCCCGCGAGCTGCCCGTCGCGCGGGCCGTGCAGCAGCGAGTCGCCGCAGGCCAGGCGCAGTTCCCATCCCGGTGCGTCGCGCAGCCGCTTGACGTCGCAGGCGTTGAGCGCCTCGACGATCAGGCGGAAGCGGGCGATGGCGACCGCGAACGGGTTGAGGTCGACGCCGTGCACGGCGCGCAGCGCCCGCTGGGCGAGCTCCGGGGCGGGCACGCTCGGCTCCCGCTCCTGCCAGCCCGCGAACAGCCGATCGAAGGCACCGATCAGGAAGTGGCCGCTGCCGCACGTCGGGTCGATCATCCGCACCGCGGGCAGCCCGTATTCGGCCAGCGCGGGCGTCAGCGTGCGGTCGAGGATGAACGACTCCACGAACTCCGGGGTCTGCAGCAGCGCGTACCGCTTCTGCGCGTCCTCGGAGAGGTCCTGGTAGAGGTCGCCGAGGAAGCGCGTGTCGCGCTCCGGATCGGTGAAGTCGTGCACCGGCTGCACGCCGGCGGCCTCGTCGTCCAGGCGGTCCCACAGCTCGATCAGGCCGCGGGCGGCGTCGCCGGAGATCGGCAGCCGCCACAGCGGGTTGTGCTGCTCGTCGAAGAGGCCCGCGACCGCCGGGAAGGAAGCCGCCGCGCGGAAGGCGGCGTGCAGCACCTCACGATCAGTGTCGTGGGGATGCTGCTCGAAGTGGCGCTGGCGGCGGCCGCGGGCGACGTCCCGGCGCGGCCCGGCGCCGGAGAGCCAGACGTCGTCCACGAGCTCGTTGTCCTCCATGAAGCGCACGAAGACGCAGGCAAGCACCCAGGCCACCGCCCCCTGCGTCAGCAGCTCCTTCTGCCAGGCGGTGAGCGACATGGCGGTGCGCCCGGCGTCCTTGGCCGCCTGGTACTCGGCGGCGACGGTCTCCTTGACCAGTCCGTCGGCATCCGCGCGGACGCGCAGGTCGTCCTCGAGGCGTCGGACCTGCTGTTGCAGGTCGGCGAGCAGGTGGGCGCTGTCGATCATGCTGCCTCCTGGAGCACGGGGACGGCGCGGGCCCACGCCGGGGGGATCCGGGTCCACTGCGCGGCGCTGACGATCGGCACCGCCTGCCCGTCGACGGTCGGGCGCCCGGCGCCCCCGGGGTCGGCGAGCAGCAGCCACCAGCCACGCAGCGCGTGATCGCCGGCCGTCAGGCGCGCGAGCGCGTCCATGCGTCGGTACCGCGCCAGCACCCCGAGGCCCCGGAGCAGGACGACGCCCGAGGTGTCGAGCAGCTCGGACACCGTCGCCGCGATGGCGTCGTCGAGGAGCGCGAGCAGCATCCCCCAGTTCGGGCCGTCCGGGCCGGCCGCGTCGGTGTCCGAGAGCGTCGCCCACGCGATCTCCTCCTCGGCGCAGATACGCCGGACGTGGCCGACGAGCAGCGCCTCGAAGCTCGCGTCCGCGAGCTCCAGCTCGCCCAGGAGACGGGCGCGCGCCGGGGCGAAAAGCTTGGGCGGAGCGATGAGCGCGAGCAGGCCGCCGTCGTGGTGGACCGCCGTCAGGTGCCGGTCGAAGCGCTCGATGTCGGCCTGGGTCGGGTCCAGGCCGACCGCGGGCACCGACGTCGTGCGCGCCCGGACGGCGGAGGTGCTGCTGCCGAGGGCGGTGAGCCCGAGCGGCAGGGCGCTCGGACGAAAGTCGCCGCCCCCGGGCTGCGCCCGGTCGACGTGCCAGCTCAGGCGCACGTCGGCTTCCTGGAGCAGGGCGCCGAGCGCGTTCTCGTGGTCGGGCAGCCGTTGTGCGAGCGGGTAGCGCGCGGCGACGCGGCCGCGCCAGCTCCTCGATCGTCAGCGAGGAAGCGCCGACGAGCGCACCCTGCGCGAGCGAGAGCGCCCGCAGCGCGCTGAGCCCCACGGGGTACAGCTCGCCGCGCGGGCTGACCGCCGCGCCGTCGCTCGCCTGGGCGGCGAGCTCGACCAGGCGCGAGGGCCGCATGCCGGCAGCGTCGGCGACGGTCGAGTGCTCGCGCAGCGCGTCGATCACGGCTGACGGCGCGAGCGGCGGATCGCTGGCGGCCAGCGCGTCGGCGCGCGGGCCGAGCGCGATGATGTCGTCCAGCAGCACCTGGGCCGTTTCGGTGCGCGCGGCGATCAGCAGCCGCAGGCCGTGGCGGCGCTGGGTGATGCGGGCGTCCGCGTCACGCGCGAGCTCCACCTCGAGGGCCGCGCGGGTGACGGCGCGCGCCAGGCGCAGCCGGGTCTCTTGGTCCTGAGCCAGCGCGCCGCGCGTCGCGAGCACCCTCCGGGCCAGCTCGTCGGCGCCGGCCACGCCGTCGAGGCTCTCGAGCGCCTTGACGATCGAGAGGCGGACGGCGGTGATCGCCGGGGCCTTGGCCCACCGGCGGATCGCGGCGTCGAGCGCCGCGCGCACCTCTGCCACGTCGACGCCGAGGTGCACGGCGACGACGTCGGGCGCGGGCCACCCGGCGAGCGGCGCCCGCGCACCGAGCTCGTCGGGGGCGAGCGCGAGCAGCGCGCGCTGGATGCGCAGCTGGCCGACGTCTCGCGCCCGTGCGGGCAGCAGCTGCGCCACGACCGCGTCGAGGCCGAGGACGTCCTGCAGCACGGCCTCGTCGGTCGACGTGCCCGCCGCACCGCGGCGACCCCGGCGCAGCAGCTCCTCGCCGAGCGTGCTGCGCAGCGCGCCGGCTGCCGCGGCGATCTCGCGGCGCATGCGCCCGCCGATCCCGCGCAGGCGGTTGAGCTCATTGGCCGGCAGCAGCACCAGATCCTCGACCACCACGATGTTGTGGCGCTCCAGCGCGGCGACCTGCGCGGTCGTGAAGGCGAGCTGGGCCAGCGGGGTCTGCGGCTCCGCGGCCTCCAGGAGCCGCTTGCGCTCCCGCGCGTCGACGGCCGGGGCGGGCGCCGCCGGGGCGTCGACCCGGGCGAAGACGGCGCGCCAGCCCGCGAGCATGTCCTCGGCGGTGTCGAAGCGGTCGCTCGCAGCACGCTCCAGGGCGCGGGCGAAGAACGCCGCCAAGGGCTGGCGTACCGCCGCGTCGAGCACGTCGGTGGCCAGCACGGCCGGCCCAGTGGTGTGCTCGGCCGCCGTTCGCCCGTCTCCCCAGCCTGGTCGCCGCCCGGTGGCCATCTCGTGGAGGGTCACCGCGACGGCATAGCGGTCGGCGGCCGAGTCGAAGCGCCCGCGCTCGGCCAGGAACGGGTCGAGGTACTGCGGCGTGCCGGCGCGCACCGCGGTCGGGTCGGCCCGCGAGAGCGAGAAGTCGAAGAGCACCAGGTGGAGCTCGTCGTTCTTGCCGACCGGGACGACGCCGAGGTTCTCGGGCTTGACGTCGCGATGCAGGTAGCCCTCGCGCTCGAGCTGTCGGAGGGCCTCCAGCAGGTCTACGCCGAAGCGCTCCAACAGCGACAGCGAGAGCGGCCCGTCTTCGCGCAGGCGCGCAGCGAGGGTCCCCTTGCTCGCCCACTGGAGCACGAGCGTGATGCGGTCGCGCAGCCGCACCGTCTCGTGGAGCTCGACGATCGCGGGGTGGCGCAACGCGCCGAGGACGGCGGCCTCGTCGCTGAGCGCCTGCTCACGGTCGGGGCCGAGCGCGACCTTCAGCACCCGCAGCTGGCCGGCCTGCTCGTCGCGAGCCAGCAGCGCGGTCGCGCTGGATCCGGTTCCCAGGCGACGCTCGAGGACGAAGCGGCCACCGAGGCGGTCGCCGGGCTTGGCCGCGAGCGGGTCGGGCTGCTCCTCGACGTCGGCCTGGGCGCTGGCCTCGCGCTCTGCGTCGTCGAGCACCATGAGGAAGAGGTCGACGTTGTCCATCCGCTGCGTGACGACCGGGGCCGTCGCGCCGCGGACCAGCTCCCGCAGGTCGCGACCGACTCCGTCGATCGCCGCCGACAGGTCGAGGCCGTCGGACTCGCGTAGCGCCGCAGCCAGATCCTCGGCCCGCTCGACCGCCGGGCGGCCGACGAGGACGAGGTAGGCGATCGCGCCGAGCGAGAAGACGTCGAGCAGCACGCCGTCGGCCTCGGGATCGGTCAACGCCTCGGGCGCGAGGAACGGGGTGGAGCGCGGGTCGGCGAGTGCCTCCAGGTGCCTCGTGCCGGCGATCGTGCCGTCGGGATCCTCGGCTTCGGTGAGCGCGCCCGTGCGCCAGTCCCCGATGCGGATGCGCTGGCGGTCGTCCTCGTCGGGCGAGACGAGGATCGCCCGCGGGGAGAGCGCGCGGTGGACGAGGTGATGGCTGTGGGCGTAGCGGACGGCGTCGGCGATCTGGCGGATCACGTCGAGACGATCGTGCAGCGAGAGCCGCTCGCCGCTCTCGGCCAGCCACTGGTCCAGCGTCGGCCAGTCGGGCTCGGCGTCGAGGACGAGCGCGGGGCCGAGATCGTGCTCGACGTAGTCCTGCGGGCGCAGGATGCCCTGGTGGTGCAGCCCCTCGAGCAGCTCGTGCTCACGACGCGCGGCGCGGCGCAGCTGTACGCGGCGGGGATCGTCGGCCTGCTGGGGGGCCGCGTAGAGGCGGATGCGACGGCGGCGGCTCGGGACGGCCTCGTGCTGCCCGGCGAAGTCCTGGAAGCCCGGCCCCTCGGAGATGAGCTCACCGAGGCGGTAGCCGCCGACCGTGCGCAGGCGGTTGGACGGGCGCACACCGGCCTGCTGCATCGCGTCGACGAGCATCGCCGCCGTGGGCCGGTCCACGCGACGGCTGCGCCCACCGCGGTTCAGCTGCGCGTGGTCCTCGGAGGAGACGTCGACGAGCGCGGCGACCAGGTCGCGGATACCGGGCCGGAGCGTCGGGTCGTCGGTGGCGCGCCCGTAGGTGCCCATGCGCCCGCGCTCGGTCAGCTCGATCGGCGCCTGCGGGTCGGAGAGGAAGACGGCAGCCTCGAAGAACGGCACGCGCCCCGTGAAGGCGCGGGCGGCCGCCGTGCGGTCGACCAGGGACTTCAGCGCCTTCGCCTTCAGGTTGGTCAGCCGCAGCGGATGGTCGCGCTGTCGCACGCGTCCGTCGGGGTCGGTCCACACGAGGGTGTGGTCGTCACCGCGCACACGGCCCGGCCACGACTTCACCTCGACGACGAAGACGCCCTTCGGGGTGCACACCATGAGATCGACGTCGAAGAGGCGCCCGCTGCCGTCGAGGAACTCGAAGTTCGACCACGCCGCGTACGGGGCGTAGGCCGGAAAACGCCCGCGGACGTGATCGAGCGCCTCGCGCTCCCAGGCGAACTGGGAGGCGGTGATCTCGTGCCAGTTGGAAGACCGCCTCAAGGAAGTCGCACTCTTACAGCACCGCGGCGGCGGCGGCGGCGGGCGGGACGGATGCGTCTGGAAGGACGCCAGCGACGTGGCCGCGCACGGAATCGATGATCGGCGAGGGGGCCGACACCGCCGCGACTTCGTCCAGGCAGGCGACGATCGGTACCCCGAGCACGAGCACCCGTGCCAGCTTGCCTCCACTGACGTGACGCAGAGACAACGTCTCGGCCTCCACCTCCTTGGCCTCGGACGGGTACACGATCACCGCGGAGCGCAGCACCTCTGGATCCTTGACGCCGAACCCGGACGCGTAGAGGAACGTCTGGGCGAGATCACCGGTCTCGACTCTCCCGTGGCTGTACCGCTTGTACTTGGCGTCGATCGGCAGCGAGGCTGCTGCCCCCGGCTGCTTGGCGAGAACGTCCGGGATCAGGCGGCGGTAGCGGCCATCGTCGCCCCCGCGGATGATCTGCCCGCTCGGAGGCTGGAAGTCGAGGGCCACGCCCGAGGTGGCAAACGCGTGCGACAGCAGCCGCTCTACGAAGCGCTCGAAGAGCACGTTCATGTCCAGCATGAACGCGGCGACGTTCGTCGCTCCGTGCGCGTGCAGGTCGTCGAGGCCGGCGAGCGACAGCACGAGCCACGCGAGCTCGTGGGGAAGGCGGTAGTACTCGTTCAGGCGGTTGTAGGAGAACGTGTCACGGACTCCGTGCCTCGTATCGCCGTCGCATGCGTCGGCGAACGCGGCGCGGGCTCTTCGGGCGCGGCGCCGAACGGCCTCCGCTCTCGCGTGCCGGGCGCAGACCTCCGCCGCGCGGAGGAGCAAGCGATTGTCGTCGATGTCGGTGGTCCGCTCGTCGAAGCGACTGGCGAGCGGGACGGACATCAGAAGGTGGCGGGCGATCTGACGCTCGAGGTCGAGGCTGCCGCGCAGCACCGCGAGATCCTCGCGGCGTTCGACGTAGGCGCTCCGGAGCCCGGCCTTGACGACCGACTCGGCGCCGCCGACGAACATCTCGAAGATGAGGTCCGGCAGCATCTTGCCGGCGGGGTCGATCGTCCGCAGCGTCTCGAGCCGGCGCAGCGCGTCGACGCCCGAGGACCACTGGATGAGGCGCACCAGGCCGACGTCGTCGCCCGCCAGCTTCGGGACGACATGGACGTCGAAGGAATCGAACGGGACGACGCCGACCCAGCTTGAGGCGGTGACGCGGACGCCGTGAGCGCGCGGTGTTACCCGTAATCGCGGACCTTCACGATCGGAAAGTCGCTCTGCGTGCTCGAGGTCGCGCGTCGTCAAGGCGACGTCGCTCGCGTCCTCCATCCCCCACTCACGGACCGTGACCACGCGGCGCGGCGCTGGAGCGCTCATTCCTCGGGTCCGACGCCTCGCAGCGCTGCGAGGAGCTTGGCGGCATCGCCGAGGTGCAACACGCGAGCGTTCGCGTCGACAATCTGCGAGCCGAGGATCTGCTCGAGGTCGCCGTACTCGTCGTAGCAGTACTCCTGGAGCAGGGGCACGACCTCCTCACGGATGATCCTGGCGAAGTCCTCCACGTCCGACACCACCTCGCCACCGGGCATGAAGAAGGCGTGGCCGATTTGCCGCTCGCGACCCACCACCTGGGCCAGCCGGCGGTTGAGGCCGTCCAGGAGGTCGATGAGGCCGAGATCGCTTTCGAGCTTGTCGGAGTCCGGCATCAGCTCGATGAACGAGAAGCGGCGGCGCAGCGCTGCGTCGAGCAGCGTGATGGAGCGATCAGCCGTGTTCATCGTGCCGAGGACGTAGAGGTTCGAGGGCACGGCGAACGGCGTCTTGCTCTGCGGGAGCGTCACCGTCAGACCGCGCTTGTCGCTTTCGATGAGCGTGATCAGCTCGCCGAAGACCTTGGACACGTTTGCGCGGTTGATCTCGTCGATCACCAGCAGGAAGCGCTCTTTCGGTCGCTTCGCGGCGCGCTCGCACAGGCGCTTGAAGATGCCGTCCTGCAGGTCCAGGGTCACGCCGCCGCCCGCCGGCGACTTCACCGGGCGAAAGCCCTCGATGAAGTCCTCGTAGCCGTAGGAGGGGTGGAAGGTGACAAGCTCCCAGCGGCCTTCGGCGCGGAGGGCCGCTTCGGCAGCAGCCAACGCCGACGCGTCCGCGAGTGCCCCAGCCGCAGCATGGTCGCCGACCCCGCCCTGCAGCCACCAGGCCGCGAAGCGCCGGGCGTGATAGGTCTTGCCGGTGCCGGGCGGCCCGTAGAGCACCGCCTGCTTGCGACGGCCCAACGACTCCGAGATCTGCGTGTACAGCTCGATGTCCTCGTTGTCGACGACATCGATCGGATCCGCTTGGTTCGTGCTCGGCCCCTGCAGGATCTCGGCGCGGGCCGACGAGCTGACTCGATCGATCGTGTTGAGCCACCCACCTTGGGTGGTGATCGTCTTCGCGTAGCCGAGGTCCCACTCCGCGTGGATGAGGTGCGGGAAGTCCCCGCGATCCTCGACGAACGAGTAGATGGGTTCGATCACCGTCCCGACAGCGAGAACCTTCGACTTCCCGTCTGCCGCCACGATCCGATCCCCGACCGCCAGCTCGCGCATCCTCCAGACTTCACTTGCCTTACGGCTCGTGACGTTGGCCTTGCCGCCGTAGAGACTGTCGGCGTAGAGCTCACTGAAACGTTCCCCGAAGTCGTCCCTCGCGCCGTAGTCCCGGAGGTCGCCGACCTCACCCCACCCGACGCACACGTAGCCGCCATCGCGGCACTCGTCCCACTGGCTCGCCTTTGGCCCGGGCGAGACCTTCCACATCTTCGACGCGCTCGGCGGCGGCACATGCCGGTAGAGCAGCCGCTGGTACTGAGCTGTGGTGATCGCGGCCCCGCCTGGCAGCGCGTGGAGCGCGTCGCGCAGCGCTCGGTTGAGCCGGATCGCATCCAAGCTCTGCTCGTTCGCCTCCGGTCGCTCGAGGACGCCGAGGTAGTGCCGAAGGTGAGCGCGCGAGTAGATCGGCAGGATCTCGTCCTGGAAGTAGACGTGGAGCGTCTTGGTCAGCAGGGCCTGCCCCGGGCTGAGAGCCTCGAGGTCACCGATTGCCGTCCAGTCCCCGTCGGAGGCGAACGCCATTGCGTCCGCGAACGCTTTGGACACGATCGCCCAGGCGTTCTCGACGGAGCCGTACTTCGGATCGAAGTGCCAGCCCTCCTTGGCCTTGTGCTTGTAGATGATCAGCTTCCCGGCCGCCCGGCCACCAAGACTGCCGAGGTCAGGCGTCTCGTAATCCATCTGCCTGCAGAAGGTGCCCGAGGAGTCCTCCTGGCCGATCGCGTAACGCTCGAGCGCAAAGCCTTCCTGCCAGTCGGCCATCGGGAACGCGGTCGTCACGGCTGTCCGCTGCGCCTCGCCTTGGACGATGCGGTCCGCGTCGATCGCAGGGTTATAGGTCGTGATAGCTGTCGCCAGGGGATTGGGCATCGGGACTTCTGGTCTCGTTTCGTTTACAAGTGGAGTGCCCCCGTTTCTGCGGACACGGTTGATTAGGTCGTGATCTTCTCATGTTGGTCGCTCTCGCGCTGTTCCTCGAATCGGGCGGGGGCGAGGTAGCCGAGCGTCGAGTGTCGCCGTCGGTGGTT
>JBPCPD010000089.1:0-7001 GCA_050999535.1 Thermoleophilaceae bacterium | reverse complement strand
AGCAGTCGGGGGTGGGGCCAGTTGAGGCCGTCGCTGGGAGGTCGCGGCCGCGATCTGAGCGGCCGAGGGCCGGCCGCGGGCGTGTCGAGACGGGCGCGCGGCGCCGAGGTCGTGCGTGGTCGTCTTGCGGTTGGGCCGGCCGCTCAGGCAGCTGGTGTGGGGAGCGCTTTGAGTCGCGCAAAGGCGGCGGCGAGTTCTGTCGGCCGGCCAGCGGATCACGGTCGACATGCCCGGCCGCCGATACGTCTACCGCGTCGAGAGGACCGAGATCGTCGAGGACTCGGACGTGTCGGTGCTCGATCCGGTCGGTCACCGGCGGCTGCTGCTAAGCGCGTGCCATCCGCTCTACAGCGCCGAGCAGCGCATCATCGCCTACGCCCGGCAGGTCGGCACGCAGCCCGCCCGCGTCTCGACCGCGGACTCATCGCGCGACTCGAGGAAGAGATCAGGGCGACGACCAGCGCCAGCGAGACGACGACCACGACGAGCCAGTAGAGGATCTTCCCAAGCGCTCGCATCACTCCAGATCGTCCCGCAGCTTGCGTAGCGCACGGTACAGGCGGCCCTCGACCGTCGTCAGCTTCTCGCCGAGCACCGAGGCGATCTCCGGTGCGGTGAGATCGCCTCCGAAGCGCAGCGCTACCGTCTCGCGCTCCTCGACGCTGAGCGTCGCGAGCGCGCGGCCAACGACGTCGCGGCTCTCGATCTGGCCCAGCGCGACATCGGACTCGAGCTCGTCGTCGGGCCCGCGCCCGCCGACGCGATCGAGCGCGTGGGCTTCTGCCGCCGCCCGGCGGCGCTGGTCGCGCAGGCAGTTGAGCGCGATCGCGTAGAGCCAGGTCTTGACGCCGGCCTTGCGCGGGTCGTAGCGCTTGCGCGCCCGCAGCGCCCGCTCTAAGGTGTCCGCCAGGAGGGCCTCGGCCAGGGCGCGGTCGCCGGTCCGGTAGGTCAGGAACGCGAACAGCGCCTGGGCATGGTCCTCGTAGAGCCGATCGAAGTCAGGAACAGAGCGGCTCGTGCGTATAAGGCGTCGATGAGTCACAGCGACCACGACCACGTTCCCGCCGAGCTTCGCGACGTCAGCCGTCTGCTGCGCGACAGCAGGCCGGAGTTGACGGCCCTGGAGCTCGACGCGATCAAGCGGCGAGCCATGTCGTCTGCGGCACGGACGTCTCCGTCGTTCCTTACCAAACAGAAGGAGATATTGATGAAGTCACGCCTCGCCGTAACGTCGATGCTCGCGCTCGGGCTGCTCATGAGCGCCAGCGGCGCGACGCTCGCGGTCTCCGGCATCTCGCAGAGCGGCAGCGCAGCCGCAGTGCAGTACACCAAGATGCAGGAGCCAGATCGCAGCCCGCAGGTCGGGCCGCTCGTGCTCAGCGACATCGAGGCGGGAACTCCCAGCGACTCGGGCGATCCGGCCGCGGCCACCGATCCGTCCTCGGACACGCAGCCGGTGCGCCAGGTCGCAAGCAACGAGGACGAGTCGCTGCCGTTCACGGGCTTCCTCGCGATCCCGGCGCTCATCGGGGGCGTGGGCCTGCTCGGCTCCGGCCTCGTTCTCAGGCGGCGCATGGGCAAGGAGTCCGACCAGGCGTAGGCCACGGCGTCGCAGCACCTAGTCGATCGGGAGGCGGGCCTCGAGGGCCCGCCTCGCACATTTCCGGGGGTCGTCGCCCCGGAAGAGCCGCACCGCGTCGCGCGCGCGCTGCTCGAGCGGGTTCAGCCGGAGCGCGGTCGCGGCCTGCGTCCGCGGGTCGAGACCTGCGGCGGCGCGAACCAACGCAAGGCCGTAGTGCGTTTCCCAGTTGCCGGGGTCACGCTCCACGGCATTGCGCATCGCCTGCAGCGCCAGATCCGTTTCGCCGCGACGGATGTCGCAGTAGCCGATGATCGTGTACGGCTCGGCGCGCAAGCGCAGCGCGTCGATCGAGCCGAGCGCCGAGTCGATCGCGGCCGAGCAGTCGCCGCGCTCGAAGGCCGCGACTGCGTCGTCGAGGCGGACCTGTGACATCACTGTGACCGCGGGCGTGACCGCAAGGACCAGCACCCCGAGGGCCGCGACCACGCGGACGAGACGAAACGGCGCGGGCGCCGCTCGCTGATCGCCTGCCCGGCGCGTGCCCGCGACGGCCATCCCCCCGAGGGCGAACAGCCAGAGGGTGACCACGGGCATCTCCCAGTCCCAGTCGACCCCCGCGCGCACCAGCCAGATGGCCGCGAGAGCGATCACCGCCGCCCTGAGATGTCGCGGGGGGCGCGACGACCGCCGCCCGGCGCCGACCAGCAGCGCGAGCAGCGCGCCGCCGAGCAGCGCCAGCCCGACGATCCCAAGCTCGCCCAGCACTTCGACGTAGAGCGAGTGCCCGTCGTTGACGGGGAAGTCGTAGGGCTTCTCGCGGGCCCAGAGTAGCTGGTAGGTGCCGGCCCCGTTGCCCACGATTCGGTCGCGCTCGAAGGCGTCGAGCGTGACCTTCCAGTGCTCGAGCCGCCCGTTGTTGCTCGCGTCGGTCAGGCGCGACCGCGTGTCGCGATTGGCCTGGCTGACGCTGCCGCCCGCGACGAAGCGATCCCACTGGCGCTCGGCGCTGGCCGGCACGTCGAAGGCCACCGTCGCCACCAGCACGGCGACGAGCGTGGCCGCCGCCACGACGGCCTTCGCCGACTGGCTCGACGGCGTGATCCCGGGGGTGCGCTCGCGCGCGTCCAGGGGCACCAGCAGCGCCCTCAGCCCGCCGGCCGCGACCGCGCAGGCAGCGAGCACGAGCGCCAGCTCGTGGCCCTGCGCGATCGCCGCGGGGCTGTCGAAGCCCTCCGTCGCGAGCAGGTCCGCCCGGTAGGTGAACAGGAGCGCCACCGCGCTCGGCAGGACGGTCGCCAGCAGCCCGGTTCCGAGCCCGCGCGGCCGGGCGAGGACGGCGTAGAGGACGATGCCGATCGGCAGGAGCACGATCGCCCCGCGCGAGAAGGTCAGCAGCAGCGTCGCGAGGAGCGCCGGCGTCGCGGCCGCCGTGAGCACGCGCGCGGCACGCGGCGCGCGCTCGCTCGTCGTGAGCGCGATGCAGGCCAGCGCGCCGAGCGCGACGAGCAGGCCAAGCGCGTTCCAGTAGGTGACCGGGTAGGAGAGGCGCTCGGCTCCCACGTTGGCAGCGATCGGCCACACGTCGGCCGCTACGCGCGTGACGAGCCCGCTGCCGCCGACCACGACGGCCGCGACAGCGAGCCCCCCGACCGCCCAGCGCAGCCGCCGGACACCGGGGGCGAGCGTCCCGAAGAAGGCGAGCGTGAGGACGTACAGCAGCGCGCGATCGAACTCCAGCAGCGCGCGGCCGGACGCGTCCGACCAGCCAGCGGAGAGCAGCGTCCAGACGGCGAAGGCACTCAGCAGCGCGAGCGCGACGACCAGCGCCGGGCTGACCCCCGCGAGCGGCCGCTCCGAGAGCATCAGCCGCAGGACGAGCGCGACGCACAGCACGAGCGCGGCGATCGCCGTCGCCGCCGGGAAGAAGCCGCCTCCGCTGAAGCCGAGAAAGATCGTCAGGCCGGCCAGGAGCAGGCCCGGGGCGGGGTCTCGGAGACGCTGGGCGACCTCTTGCGCCGACCGTGTCGGCGCGGCGGCTGCGGGTGATGGCGGCGCTGGCGAGATCACGGAATCGGGGCTATTATCGCGTATGTCACGGCACCCGAGACATAGACAGATGTGCGTCGCGATGAAGCGGCGCAGCGGAAGTACCGTCGCGCCACGCGGGATCCCCGGTAGGCTCCTCTGAAACGTGGACGGCGGCATCGACTGCCTGGGGGGCCCCGACCTCAAGCCGGGCTCGCGTCCTGCCGATACGAGGATAGTCATGGATGCCATTGCTTACGACTCGAACCCGATCGAGCTGCATGGTCAGGTCGAGGCAGCCCGTGGCGGGTCACGTGCCCTCGAGCGCGCGGTGGTCCTGCGGCGCCGCCTGCTGGCCAGCGACCTGATCTCAGCCGGCCTCGGCGGACTCACGACCACACTCGTCTTCGGCCTCTCCCTCGCGGAGGGCGCCCTCCTGACCGGCGCGGCCACGGTCGGCTCGGTCATCCTCGGCTTCGTCTTCGGCCTCTACAACGACGGCGGCCTGCGCGGGTGGGCCAGCGGGCTCTCCGATGCGCCGCGCATGCTCGTCGCGGCGCTGCTGCTCTCGTGGCCACTGTTCGGCATCGCCTCGTTCCTCGATCTGCCCCAGGCGGCACTCGTCGCGCTCGCCACGACCTCGACGACCGTGGCGCTCGACAGCCTCGCCCGCGCGTTCAGCCGCGGATCGGTTCACCGCATCAGGCCGCTGCGCCAGCGGACGGTGATCGTCGGATCGGGCATGGTCGCCCAGCGGATCGTCGAGCGCCTCGAGCGCCACCCCGAGGTGGGGCTCGATCCGGTCGGCTTGGTCGACGACGAGATCCACACGATTAACGGCTCGCAGTTGCCCAAGCTCGCGTCGCTGTCCAGACTGCACCACGTGCTCGAGGCCCACGACGTCGATCGGGTGATCATCGCCTTCTCGCGCGCGAGCCACGAGGAGCTTCTGAGCTGCATCCGCGTCTGCCGCGACCACCGTGTCGCCGTCGACATCGTCCCACGGCTGTTCGAGCTGCTCGACGGCGCCCGCTCGCTGAACCAGGTCGGCGGGCTGCCGCTGCTCTCGATCGGCGCCGCTCCCCTCACCCCGCTCTCACGCGCCGCCAAGCGCGGTCTCGACATCGTCGTGTCCGTGGCCGCGCTGATCGTCCTGAGCCCGCTGCTCGTGCTGATCGCTATCGCGATCAAGTTCGACTCGCGCGGGCCGGTCATCTTCAGCCAGGAGCGCGCCGGTCGCGGCGCCCGGCCCTTCCAGCTGATCAAGTTCCGCTCGATGTGCCGGTTCGCGGACGAGCAGAAGGCCGACTACGCCGACGCCAACGACTCCGACGACGGCGTCATGTTCAAGATCAAGCACGATCCTCGCGTCACTCGCGTCGGCCGGGTCCTCCGCCGGACCTCGCTCGACGAGCTCCCCCAGCTGATCAACGTGCTCACCGGCAGCATGAGCCTGGTGGGACCGCGCCCGCTGATCCCCACCGAAGCCGAGCAGGCAGCACAGACGTTCCACGCCCGCCGGCTCGACCTGCGGCCGGGGATCACAGGGCTGTGGCAGGTCTCGGGACGCTCCGACCTGCCCTTCGACGAGATGGTCCGGTTCGACTACCAGTACGTCGCCGGCTGGTCGCTCGCGCGCGACATCGAGATCCTGCTCGCCACGTTCCCGGTCGTGGTGTCCGGCCGCGGCGCATACTGAGTCAGGTGCGCGACGGTCACCCCGGCGCCCTGCACGGCGCCCTGCGCAACCGATCGCGATCGGCGATCGCCCTCTGCTACCACTCGATCGCCGCGCCCGGGCCGCCGTGGACCTCCGTCGGCCCCGATCTCTTCGAGCGCCAGCTCGCCGCGCTGCGCAGGCACGGGTACGGCGCGGCCCGGGAGTCGTCGCTCACCCAGCTCGCGAGCGGGGCCCGGCCCGAGCGCCGCCTGGCGCTGCTGACCTTCGACGACGGCTACGTCGACAACCACGCGACCGCGTACCCGCTGCTGCGCGCCTACGGAATGACCGCGACGTTCTTCCTTCTCCCCCCGTTCGTCGACACCGGAGCCCCACTGATCTGGCCCGAGGTGGAGGACCGGGCGGCCACCCACCCCGAGGTCATGCGGTCGCTGACCTGGCCGCAAGTCGGCGAGATGGCCGAAGGCGGGTGCGAGTTCGGCAGCCACGGCCTCACCCACCGCGCGATGCCGGAGCTCTCCGACGAGGACCTCCACGAAGAGCTGTGGGAGTCGCGGCGGCGCATCAAGGAGCGCCTTGGAAGCTGCGAGACGCTCGCCTACCCGTTCGGGGAGTGGAGCCCGCGCGTCGCGGCGGCGGCCACCGCGGCCGGCTACCGGTGGGCGTACTCGCTGCCGTTCGGCGCGCAGCACGCCACGACCCCGATGTCGATCCCGAGGGTCCCAGTCGACCACCGCGACGGAGATCGCCGCTTCGCGGCCAAGCTGACGCCGATCGGCCGCAGGGTGCTGCTGTCCCCGCTCAAGGGCCAGCTGCGCCACATCAAGCGGAGGCCGCTGTGAGCGCGCACATGGAGGCGACCAGGGTGCTGCTCGTCTGCTCCCCCGGTGGACACCTCCAGCAGATGCTGGCGCTGGAGCCGGCGTGGCGGGGCGCGCAACGCAGCTGGGTGACGCTGCCTGGTGCCGACGTCGGCTACCTGCTGACCGAGGAGCGCGTCGAGCTGGGCCACGGGCCGACCAACCGGAGCATCGCCAACCTGCTGCGCAACCTCACGCTGGCGTGGCGCGTCGTCCGCCGCGAGCGTCCCGACGCGATCCTTTCGACCGGGGCGGGGCTTGCCGTGCCCTTCTTCCTGGTCGGCAAGCTGCTGCGGCGGCGCCTGGTCTACGTCGAGAGCGTCACCCGTACGGAGACGATCTCGCTGAGCGGTCGCCTGGTCTACCGGCTGGCCGACCGCTTCTTCGTGCAGTGGCCCGGCGCCGCGGAGCGTCTGCGCCGAGCCGAGTACGCGGGTGGTGGCGTCCTGTGATCTTCGTCACCGTCGGGACCCACCACCAGCGCTTCGACCGGCTGCTCGATGCCCTCGGCGCGCTTGACGGCGATCTGGTGGTCCAGCACGGGCCCGGCGCGCCGCCGCGGGGCGTGGCCGTGGCGCGGGACTTCATGCCCTTCGACGAGATGCTCGCGCGCTTCCGCGAAGCCGACGTGGTCGTCACGCACGCCGGGGTCGGGAGCATCCTCTGCGCCACACGCGAGGGACACGTCCCGCTCGTCGTGCCGCGGCGGGCGGACCTCGGCGAGCACGTCGACGACCACCAGCTCGAGCTCACGCGTGCGCTCGCCGCCCGCGGCAGCGTGATTGCCGTCGACGACGTCGGCCGGCTCGCGGATACGGTGGCGGCGGCTGCGCCGCGCGGGTCGGCGACCGGC
>JBPCPD010000222.1:0-3690 GCA_050999535.1 Thermoleophilaceae bacterium | reverse complement strand
GAGCGTCTCGAGCGTGGGTGGCGCGCGTTGGCGCGCCCCAAGGAGGTGGGCGAGGAGTACGAGGGCGTCGAGGTGGCGACGGTGATGGTGCGCGGCCGCGCGACGGGAACCGCGATCGTCGCCGAGGCCCGCCGTCGCGGGGTCGAGCTGATCGTGCTCGCCGCGGAGGCGCCGAGCGGCGTACGCGGAGGGGCGGTGCTGGGCGGGCGTGGCGCGACGCGTGAGCGCGGCACCGGGCGGATGACGCGCTACGTGATCGAGAAGGCGCCGTGCGAGGTGGTGCTGACGGCGGCGCCGGGCGTCGCGCCCACGGCCACCGTCTCCGCGAGAACCGCCGCGACCCAGGATCGGGAAGGCCCGGAGGGTGGGGGTGGGTCGGGCTGATCGGTCCGTGCCCGGCGGCGCGGGCTCGATCCCGTGCGGCGCTATTGTGCCCGCTATGTACGTCCTCGTCGTCGGCTGCGGACGCGTCGGCTCCGCGGTCGCAAAGTCGATGCTTGCGGAGGGCCACGAGGTCTCGGTGCTCGACGAGAACCCCGAGGCGATCGCGCTGCTCAACCGTTATCAGCCCGAGAGCTGGGAGGACCTCGGCGGATCGTTCACGGTCGGCACCGCGCTGGAGATCGACGCGCTGCTCTCGGCAGGGATCGAGTCGGCCGACGCCTTCGTGGCCTCGACCAATGGCGACAACACCAACCTCGTGATCGCCCAGATCGCCCAGCGGCGCTTCGCCGTCGACCGAGTCGTCGTGCGCGTGCTCGATCCCGGGCGGGCCAAGTGGTACGCGCAGCAGGGGCTGAAGACCGTCTGCCCGACCCAGACGGCGATCGAGCTGCTCGAGGCCGCGGTACGCGGCGAGGCGGTGGCGTCGTGACCGGTTCCCGACGGAAGGACCGCCGCGTCCAGACGCCGCCAACCGGGTCAGTACCTGCAGGAGGGATCGCTGGATGTACGTCCTGATCGTCGGTGCCGGCAAGGTCGGCTGGAACCTCGCACGCGAGCTCAAGGAGAAGACCCATGAGATCACCGTGATCGAGCGCAGCCGCCGCCGCTACGAGGTGGTCGAGGAGGAGCTCGAGCACGCGATCCAGTACGGCGATGGGACCGAGCTGTGGGTGCTCGAGCGCGCCGGCATCGAGCGCGCAGACCTTGCGATCGCGGTCACCGGCGACGACGAGGACAACATCCTGATCTGCCAGGTCGCGCGCGAGAAGTACGGCGTCGAGCGGATTGTCGCGCGCTGCAACAACCCGCGCAACCTGCAGCACTTCGACCTGCTCGGAATCAAGCCCGCCATCTCGGCGACCGACCTGATCATGCGCCTGATCGAGCACGAGGTGCCCAAGTACGGGCTCGTGCACCTGCTCGACCTCAAGCAGGAGAAGCTCGAGATCATCGAGGTCGAGGCCGCCTCCGGCTCGCTCGCCGACGGGTCCGTCGTCAGCGACCTCGCGCTTCCTGAGGGGTCGCTCGTGATCTCGATCCTGCGCGACGGCGGCGGCTTCGTGCCCCGCTCGGACTCGCAGATTCGTGCGGGTGACGAGGTGCTGCTGGTGCTCGACATCGGTCTCGAGGAGTCCGTGACCGAGCTGTTCTCCGGCCGGGTCCCGGCCTGACGGTGGCCGGTCGGGAGGTCGACCACCTGCTGATCGGTGGGGGGCTGGCCGCGGCGAGCTGCGCCGCCGAGCTGCGCGAGCAGGGGGCGGACGGGTCGATCCTCGTGGTCGGACGCGAGCCCGACGCGCCCTATGACCGCCCGCCGCTGTCGAAGGACTACCTGCGCGGCGAGGCCTCGCGCGCGGACGCGCTCGTGCATGCGGAGGGCTGGTGGGAGGCGCAGTCGATCGAGCTGCGCACGCGCACCAGCGTGATGAAGCTCGACGCCGGCGAGCGGCTCGCGACGCTCTCCGACAAGGAAGAGGTCCACTTCGGCCAGGCGCTGCTGGCGACCGGCGCCAACGTCCGCCGGCTGCGCGCCGACGGCGCCGACCTCGAGGGCATCCACTACCTGCGCGCGTTCGGCAATGCCGACGCGATCCGCGCCGAGGCCGAGCAGGCCGAGCGCGTGGTGCTGATCGGCGGCAGCTACATCGGCTGCGAGGTCGCGGCGTCGCTGGTCGCGGGACTCGGCTGCGAGTGCACGGTGCTGATGCAGGAGCAGGTGACCTTCGAGCGCCAGTACGGCGCCGAGGTCGGCGGCTTCTTCCAGGGGGTGCTCGAGGATCATGGGGTCAGCTTCCACGGTGGTGACGCGCTCGAGCGCTTCGAGGGGTCCGATGGCCGGGTGCGACGCGTCGTGACCGCGGGCGGCCTCGAGCTCGACTGCGATCTCGTGGTCGTCGGCGCCGGGGTCATGCCCGACGTGATGCTCGCGCGCCGCGCCGGACTCGAGCTGGGGGAGTCCGGCGGGATCGCGTGCAGCTCGGCCCTGCAGAGCTCCGTGCCCGCCATCTTCGCCGCGGGCGACGTATGCGAGTACGACAGCCCGCTCCACGGCCGCCCGATCCGCGTCGAGCACTTCGACGTCGCCGCCGAGCACGGCCGCACCGCCGCGCGGGCGATGCTCGGCCAGGACGTCGTCCACGAGGCCGTGCCCTACTTCTTCTCCGACCTCGCCGACTGGGCGTCGATGGAGTACGTCGGCCCGGGCTCGGGCGAGCCCGTCATCCGCGGGTCGCTCGAAGACGGCGACTTCACGGCGTTCTACGTCGACCGCGGGCGGGTGACGGCGGCGCTGACGGTCGGGCGGTCCGATGACCTGGACCACGCGCGCCGGTGGATGGGTGGGGGCGGGGCACCCGGGATCGAGGCGCTCGCTGATGAAGACACTTATCTTGGCGACAGTTAGCGCGGCGGGTATCCTGGGCTTCGCTTGGGGGGTCGTCTAAAGGAAAGACGCCAGCTTCTGGTGCTGGTTATCGGGGTTCGAATCCCTGCCCCCCAGTTCGTCGAACTGCCGCGTACAAGACCAGGGCTCCGCTTCGGGCGGCTCTAGAATCCCGCCCTCCATGACCCTTCGCGAGCTGATGGGGAGTGGGGCGCCCGAGGTCGAGGTCGAGGTCGAGGGGCTCGCGTACTCGAGCGCGGACGTCGTCGACGGGTCGCTCTTCTTCTGTGTGCGGGGCTTCACCGCCGATGGCCACGACTTCGCCCCCGACGCGGTCCGCCGCGGCGCTGCGGCGCTCGTCTGCGAGCGCCCGCTCGGGCTCGGGGTGCCGGAGGTGGTCGTCGACGACGTCCGCGCGGCGATGGGGCCGGCGGCCGCGCGCTTCTATGGCGACCCGACCGCGCGCCTGCGCACGGTCGGCATAACCGGCACCAACGGCAAGACGACCACCGCCTTCCTCGTCCGCGACGTGCTCGAGGCCGCCGGCCTGCGCACCGGCCTGCTGGGCACGGTCAAGCGCGTCGTCGGCGGGGTCGAGGAGACGGTGCAGCGCACCACGCCCGAGGCGATCGATCTGCAGGCGACCTTCGCGCGGATGGTGGCCGCGGGCGACCAGGCGTGTGCGATGGAGGTCTCCTCGCACGCGCTCGAGCTCGGGCGTGTGGCCGGCATCACCTTCGCGTGCAGGGTCTTCACCAACCTGACCCAGGACCACCTCGACTTCCACTCCGACATGGAGGCCTACTACCTCGCCAAGCGGGCGCTGTTCGTCGGCCCCGGCCCGCATGTGGTCAACGTCGACG
>JBPCPD010000186.1:0-4757 GCA_050999535.1 Thermoleophilaceae bacterium | reverse complement strand
CCGTAGGTGCGCGCGTCGCGCGTGCCGCGCAGGTCGAACGGCTGGCTCGTCTTCGACCCGTAGAGCTGCACAAGCGGCGTGTCGATGCGGCGGTCGAGCATGCGCAGGTTGCGCGTCTCGAACGACTGCACGAAGGCGAGCGAGCGGCGGCGGTCGAGGCGCTCGCCGCGCAGGGCGCGCACGAGCGGCCCATCGAGCGCGAGCCCGATCGAGCGGAAGTAGGTCGGATGCTTGGTCTCGGGGTAGACGCCGATCTCGCGTCCCAGCTCGCGTGAGAGGCGCCGGCGCAGGTCGAGCACCTCGTCGAAGGTCGGGACCTCGAAGCGCCCGTCGTAGATCGTGTTGCGCTGGCGGACCTCGGGGATACGCTCCTTGGCCCGCAGCGTCTTGAGCTCGGCGAGCGTGAAGTCCTCGGTGAACCAGCCGGTCAGCGGCACGCCGTCGATCGTCTTGGTCGTGCGCCGGTCGGCGAACTCGGGGCGGTCGGCGACGTCGGTCGTGCCGGAGATCTCGTTCTCGTGGCGCGTGACCAGCACGCCGTCCTTGGTGCTGACGAGGTCGGGCTCGATGAAGTCGGCGCCCATGCGCGCGGCGAGCTCGTAGGAGGCGAGCGTATGCTCGGGGCGATAGCCCGCCGCGCCACGGTGACCGATCACGAGCGGGCCGTCGGCGGAGGCCCTGCCGGGCTTGGCGCGCTCCTTGCCGGGCTTCTTGGCGATCGCGCCGCCGGCGGCGAGCGCCGTGATGAGCAGAATCGTGAGCGCGCCGGCCGCGAGCAGCAGGGCGCGTGGGCGTGAGCTGGTCATGCGTGCATCGAACCGGCTGAACGCGCCGTCGTGGTGAACAACCCGTTACCGCGCGAGCTAGTGGTCCCTCCTGCAAGTACTGACCCGTTTGGCGGCGTCTGGACGCGCCTGGCTGCGCCCGCGATGCTCGCCAATGCTCTGGCATTGGCTGCGCTCCCGGGCTTGCCAGCCACGCCCAGTCGCTCGCCAAAGCGCGCCAGTACTTCTCGGAGGAACCACTAAAGCAGCGCCGAGAACGACTGCCCGACGTCGCGAGCGAGGTCGAACAGCGGCGAGGGCACGATGCCGAAGACGATCGTCGCCGCGGCGGCGAGGATCGCAACTGCCGCGACCTCCGGCTGGGCGCGCGCGTCGGCCTCCGGCGACTGGCCCGCGACCGGCGTCAAGCCACGCGGCGGGAAGCTCGGCAAGACGATCTCGAAGCGCCCCATCCACATCACCGCCAGCACGCGCAGGTAGTAGACGAGCGAGATCATCGAGCCGACGACGATCGCGATGCCGAGCCATGCGTAGTCGCCCGCGACCGCTGCCTCGATCAGGTAGAACTTGCCGATGAACCCCGCCGTCGCGGGGAAGCCGGCGAGCGAGAGCATCGCGATCGTCATCGGCCAGGCAAGCGCGGGACTGGTGCGGCCGAGGTCGCGCAGCGAGTCGAGGTCGTCACCGTGCTCGGAGACGCGCTCGCGCGCCACGACCACCGCGAACGCGGCGACGTTCATGAACAGGTAGGCGGCGAGGTAGAAGGCCGTCGCCTGCACGCCCAGCGACGTGCCCACGATGACCCCCACGAGCAGGTAGCCCGCCTGGGCGACGCCGGACCAGGCGAGCATGCGCTTGAGCGAGCGCTGGGCGATCGCGCCGACGTTGCCGATCACGATCGTCACCGTCGCCAGCGCGGCGAGCGCGGGCGCCCACAGGCTCTGCACGTCGGCGAGCGCGTAGTCGAACAGCCGCAGCAGCACGGCGAACGCGGCCGCCTTGGTAGCCACCGCCATGAAGCTCGTGACCGGGGTCGGGGCGCCCTCGTAGACATCGGGCGTCCACTGGTGGAAGGGTGCGACCGAGGCCTTGAAGGCGAGCCCCGCCACCGTGAGCGCGACGCCCGTCAGCAGCAGCGGATCCCCGATCCCGATGCTCGTCCCGATCGCCTCGGAGATCAGCGCGAAGTCGGTCGAGCCGGTCGCGCCGTAGATCAGCGCGAGCCCGTACAGCAGCACTGCCGAGCCGACCGAGCCGATGACGAGGTACTTGAGCCCGGACTCGAGCGAGCGCGCGCGGCGTACCTCGCCGGCGCAGAGCACGTAGAGCGGGATCGATAGCAGCTCGATGCCGATGAACAGGGTCACGAGGTTCTCCGCGCCCGCGAGCACGACCATGCCGGTGATCGACCCCAGCAGCAGCGCCATCACCTCGCCGTGACCGGCCTCGCGCACGAGCTCCGAGCGCACGCAGAGCGCGACCGTCGCCAGGCCGGCGAGGTAGAAGAGCATCGAGATGAACAGCGCCAGCGTGTCGATGCCCAGCGCGCCCTCGATGATCGGCTTGCTGTCGCCGGCCTCCCAGTTGGCCATCGTGAAGCCGATCGCGCACAGCAGCGATGCGGCCGCGAGCGCGGGCACAAGCACGCGCTGCGCGAAGTTGCCGCGCAGCAGCCCGACCAGCGCGACGACGATCGCGCCACCGATCGTCGCGAACAGCGGCGCGAGGCCCTGGTAGTCGATCTCCGGCGCCTGGACCTGTGCGAGCACGACGCTCATCGGATTGCCGAGACCTCGCGCTCTGGCTCGGCGGTCCCCGCCACCTCCGCCGCCGGCGCCACCTTGCTGACCGTCGCCCGCTCGGTGCGCTCGAGCACGAACTGCGGGTAGACCCCGAGCGCGACCACGACCGCCACCAGCGGTGCGATCGCGAACAGCCCCAGCCCCCCGACCTCCGCCGACTCGGCGTCCGCCGCGGCCCGGTTGTGCATCGAGGCCTGGAAGACTCGGATCATGTAGACGGCGGCCAGCACGACGCCGACGCTCGCGACCAGGCCGTAGACGAGCTTGTCCTCGAAGGTGCCGAACAGGATCAGGATCTCGCCGGCGAAGTTGGGCGTACCGGGCATCGCGAGCGTCGCAAGGGTGGTGATCAAGAACAGCGCAGCGAGCACCGGCGCGCGCAGCACGAGCCCACCCATGCGTTCGAGCGATGGCGAGCCACCGGTGCGCGCGCTGAGCAGCGCGATGATGAAGAACAGCGGCGCCACCACGACCCCGTGGTTGACCATCTGCATGACCGCCCCCTGCGCTCCCTGCTCGGACAGCGAGAAGATGCCGAGCACGATGAACCCGAGCTGGGCGATCGAGGAGTAGGCGACCACCAGCCGTGCCTCGTCCTGGGAGAAGGCGAGCACCGAGCCGTAGAGGATCGAGAACACCGCGAGCACCAGCAGCGGGTCCTGGAAGAACTCGGAGGCGTCGGGCAGGATCGGCAGCACGATTCGCAGGAACCCGTAGGCGCCGACCTTCGACAGTACGGCGGAGAAGACGACGAGCACCGGCGTCGGGGTCGAACGGTAGGTGTCGACGACCCAGCCGTGGAAGGGAAACAGCGGCGCCTTGACAAGGAAAGCGGCGGTGAAGAGCAGGAAGATCCACCGCTGGGTGCCCTCGCCGAGCGTGCGCTGCTCGAGATCGGCGAACGAGAACGAGAGCTCGCCGGCGCTGGGCGCCGCGAGCACCCCGAGCGCGATCGCCCCGGCGAGCATCAGCAGCGAGCCGACGAGCGTGTAGATCACGAAGCGGGTCGTCGCGCGCACGCGGTCGCCGCTGCCCCAGCTGCCGATCAGGAAGTAAAAGGGCACGAGCATCAGGTCGAAGAAGACGACGAACAGCGCGAGATCCTGCGCGCAGAAGGCGCCGAGCACGGCGGTCTCGCCGAGCGCCAGATGGAAGAGGAACAGGCGCGGGCTCTCGACGGTGCGGAGTGCGCCCCAGACGGTGGCGGGCACCCACAGCAGCGCGGTCAGCGCGATCAGGAACAGGTTGAGCCCGTCGACCCCGAGCTGGTAGCGCACGCCGAGCTCGGAGATCCAGTTCTCGTCGGTGACGTAGGAGAGCCCCTCGGCCGAGCTGTCGTAGTCGGCGAGCATCGAGATCGCGTAGCCGAGCACCGCCACGGTGCCCGCGACCACGAGCCAGCGCCCGATCCGGGCGGGCAGCAGCGCGGCGATCAGCGCCGTGGCGAGCGGCAGGAAGACGACGATCGAGAGGTGGATCGTGAACATCAGCTCGACACGATCAGGAAGTAGAGGACGAGGCCGCTGACGCCCGCGAGCAGCAGCGCGGCGTAGGCGCGCAGCTCGCCGGTCTGGATCGAGCGTGCGACCGAGGTCCCTGCCCGCACGATGGATATCGCGCCGCCGACCAGCACGCCCTGGACGAAGGCACTCTCGACGACGTTGCGCCCGAAGCGCCCGGAGGCCGCGGCGGGCCGGACGATCGTGGCGTCGAACAGCTCGTCGAAGTACCACTTGTTGAGCAGGAACGTATGCACGCCGGCGAAGCGTTCGCGCACGTCCTGCCGCAGCGCCGGGTTGCGGATGAAGACGACGAAGGCCGCGGCGATACCGAGGATGGCGATCGCCCCGCCGGCGAGCAGCCCGGAGAGCTCGGCGGTCTCGGAGGGGTGGGTCTCGAGGAAGCGAGACTGCTCGAAGGTCGGCTCGAGGAAGTGCTCGAGCGTCTCGGTCAGGCCCGGGACGCCGAGCACGCCGGCCACCACGGCGAGCAGTGCCAGCGGGGCCATCGCGGCCTTCATCGGCAGCTCGCGCTCGGCGATGTGATGGTCGGGGCCCGGGAAGCCGACGCCCGTGTCCTCGGCCTCGCCGGTCGCCGGGTTCGCGTGGTCGCCGTGGTGCAGGTTGCCCTGCTCGAGCTCGCGCGCCTCGGGCACGGGCGGGCCGAAGAA
>JBPCPD010000169.1:0-21174 GCA_050999535.1 Thermoleophilaceae bacterium | reverse complement strand
GTCGAGGTACTCGCGCTCCATGACGATCCCGTGCGGCGGTCCCTGGAAGGTCATCAGGTATCTCGTGGGGATCCGCATGTCCTCGAGGCGCAGCGCCTTCAGCGCCTTGAAGCCGAAGACGTTGCCGATGATCGAGGAGGTGAGGTTGGCCACCGAGCCCTCTTCGAAGAGGTCGATGTCGTAGGCGATCTTCGCGATGTACTGCTTGGGCTCCGAGCCCTCAACCTCATCGCAGGTGTAGGCCTTTGCCTGGTAGTGCTCGTGCGGGGTCAGGCGGTCGGTCCAGACGACCGTCCAGGTGGCGGTCGACGACTCTCCGGCCACGGCTGCGGCCGCCTCGATCGGATCGACCCCCTCCTGGGGGGTGATCCGGAACGCGCACAGGACGTCGGAGTCCTTGGGCTCGTACTCGGCGTTCCAGTAGCCCATCTCCGCGCAGGGGGTGACCCCCGCCGCCCAGCGGTCCTTCTTCGTGCTCCCGTTCGTGTCAGCGGTCATCTTTCCTTCCTCGGCGTCTGCATGTGACGAAAGCTACAGATAAAATGGTAAGAGTTCAAGTAAAGATCCTCGGCGTTACTTAGAGTTTACTCAATGAGTTAGAGTGCCGGCGACGGCGTCTGCTCCCACGTCGACGGCGCCTCCACCCTCGTGCACTGAGTCGTGCAGCACGGCGATCCCATCGCGGACGGACTGCACGACAGGGACCGCCGGCAGCACCGACTCCTGCGCGCAGCAGCTGATGTCCGCCTCCAGCCCGGTGCTCCGCAGCACCGCTGCGTCGGCGCTCTCGGCGAGCGGTATGAGGGGCGAGCCATACGCGCCGGCGAGCCGCTCGGCGGCCAGGACCGCGTCCGAGCGGGCGCCTCCCAGCAGCGCCACGATGCGCCCGGCCGCGTATGCGTCCTCGAGCGCGAAGCGGCCGTCCGTGCCCGCGCACACCACCGTCACGTCGACTCCGCGAGGGATCGCGGCCGCGAGCGCCTCCAGGTTGAGCAGCGAACCGACCAGGACCTGATCCGCGCGCGCCGCCGCCGCGACGATCGCCGGCGTGCCGTTGGTCGTGCAGAGGACGAGCTCGCCGCCGGGCACCGGAGCGATCTCCCCCGGCGAGTTGCCGAGGTCGAAACCCTCGATCCGCCGGCAGCCCCGCTCGCCGGCCAGCGTCCGCCCGGGCGAGCGCAAGCCCCACGCGGCCTCGATCGAGTCCACGCACAGCAGGCGCTCGTAGCCGGCCGCGAGCGCCGCGACGAGCGTAGAGCTGGCCCGCAGCACGTCGACGACGACTGCCACCTGCGTCCGAGCCAGTTCGGTGGCGGTGAACGCGACGTCGATCGACGGCACCCCGGCAGCCAACGGGGCGGTGGCGCGGGGGTGGGTCTCTACGCGGCCAGCGATTGCTCCATGTCCTCCGTGTAGCGGCCGTGGCGGGCCTCGCCGTTGCAGCGCGCGCGGTGCGCGAACGCCGCCTGGGCGCTCTCCGCCTTCGAGTCGTCGCCGCTCCACTCCGCGAGCGGTGTCGCCTGGAGCGCTCGGCCGTAGGAGAAGCTCAGCTGCCACGGCACGCCGCCGAGCGCGTTCATCGCACTCAGGCGCGCGCTCGCCAGCTCGTCGGTCTGCCCGCCGGAGAGGAAGGTGATGCCGGGGACGGCCGCGGGCACCACCCGGCGGAAGAGTCCGAGCGTGCGCTCGCACACCTCCTCGATCGGCGGCTGCTCGGAACGGTCGTAGCCGGCGAGCACCATGTTCGGCTTGAGCACCATGCCCTCGAGCAGGACCCCCTGGTCGACCAGCTCGGCGAAGACCGCCCGCAGCGTGTCGCCCGTCACCTCCTGCGCGCGCTCGATGTCGTGGTCGCCGTCCATCAGCACCTCGGGCTCGACGATCGGGACGATGCCGGCCTCCTGGCACAGCGCCGCGTAGCGGGCCAGGGCGTGTGCGTTGACGGCGATGGCCCGGCCGCTCGGACCGCCGTCGCCCATCGCGATCACCGCGCGCCACTTGGCGAAGCGCGCACCGAGCTCGCGGTACTCGGCGAGCCGTTCGCGCAGGCCGTCGAGCCCTTCGGTCACCTTCTCGTCGGACGCGCCGGCGAGCGGCTTGGCGCCGGTGTCGACCTTGATCCCCGGGATCATGCCCAGACCGCTCAGCAGCTCCGGGAACAGCACGCCGTCGGAGCTGCTCTGACGGATCGTCTCGTCGTAGAGGATGACGCCGCTGATCTGCTCGCCCGCGCCGGGCGTCGTGACCAGCAGCTCGCGGAAGTGCAGACGCGACTCGGGGGTGGACTCGACCCCGACCGCCTCGAGGCGCTTGCTCATGGTGGCGTTGCTCTCGTCGGCCGCAAGGATTCCCTTGCCCTCGGCGACCATCTCGCCTGCCGTCGTCTCCAGTGCCTGCCGGTGCTCGGTCATGTCGCATCGCTCCCTTGGCCCACGGCGGGGTCGTCGTCGCGCGAGCCGGCCGAGGCCGCGGGCTGGGCCTCCACCACACGGCGAACGGAGCCGCCGCCGACGATCATCGATTCCGTGTACGTCTGTCCCTGCGCTTGCCACGGTCGTCGCAGGAGGCTTCCCCCCGTGACGCCCGTGGCGACGAAGAAGCCCTCCCCGGAGACCAGGTCGCTCGCGTCGTAGACCCGCTCGCTGCTGAGGCCGGCCTGCGCCAGGGCCTGCGTCTCGTCCTCGCTCCGGGATGCCAGCCGAGCCTGCATGCAGCCACCCATCGCACGGACGGCGCACGCGGTCATAACGCCTTCGGGCGTCCCGCCGACGCCGATCAACAGATCTGCCCCGCCGTCCGGTAACAGCACCGCGAGCGCGGTTGCGACATCGCCGTCTGGAGGTGAGGCGACGCGGGCCCCGATGGCGTGGATCTCCTCGATCAGCTCCGCGTGGCGCGGCTTGTCGAGCACGACCACGTTGACCTCGCCGACCGGCTTTCCGAGCGCCTTCGCCACCCGCTCGATGTTGGCCGCCGGGGGGTCGTCGATCTGAAGGGCATCGTGAGTGCCGGGGGGCCCCACGATCTTGTCCATGTAGAAGGACGCTCCCAGACGCGCCAGCGTGCCTGCCTCGGCGAACGCGATCGTGGTCAGCGCCTCCGGCAGCCCACGCGCGCAGAGCGTCGTGCACTCGAGCGGATCCACGGCGATGTCGAAGTCCGCCCCGCCCCCATCACCGACTTCCTCGCCGTCGAAGAGCATCGGCGCCTCGTCCTTGGCGCCCTCTCCGACCACGACCGTGCCTGTCCCCGGGGCGGAGGCGAGCGGTGCGCGCATCGCCTCCGTGGCGGCCTCGTCGGCGGCGGGCCCGCTGCCGCGCCCGACCCAGTGCTGGCACGCGAGCGCTGCCGCGCGGGTCGCCGCCAGCGCGGCCGGCTCCAACTGGCGCACGGAGCCGCGAACCAAGGACTCCTGCTCGTGATGGGTCGCGTCGGGGGCGGGGTCTGTCGTGAATGCTGGGCTTTTCATCATTCGTGCCGGGCGCCGGCGGGAAGCGGGCGCGAAGCGGCCCACAGAATACACCTGCGGCCCGCAGCCTGCGGGACGGGTTGACTCCGTGTCCGGGTTGTGCTTGTATCGATTCGCATTAGAAGTCGGCAGAGGAGTTGAGATGGCAGGATCGAGCAGAGTACTGCTGGTCGCCAATCGCACCGCCACCACGGCCCGTCTGCACGAGGAGGTCGAGCGAAAGGCGCGGGCGGGCGCCGAGCGCTTCCACCTCGTGGTGCCGGCCGTACCCCACGGGCTCCATCGGGTCGTCGATCCGGAGGTGACGGGCCGCCCGGAGGCGCACGTCCAGCTCGACGCGGCACTGCCATCGCTCAGTGAGGCCGCGGGCTCTCCCGTGACCGGTGAGGTGGGCGATCCCGACCCCGTGGCTGCGATCCACGACGCGCTGGGGCGAGAGTCGTTCGACGAGATCGTGATCTCGACCCTCCCGCGAAGGCTGTCGCGATGGCTGCGGCTCGACCTCCCCAGCAAGGCTCGCGGCTTCGGGCTCCCCGTGCTGCACATCGAGGCCGCGGCGATGCCCGCTGCGGCCGGCCCCCAGAGCGATCGCGAGCGGGCCGCCGCCGTCCGCTGAGGTGCTTCGTGGCGATGACGGTGAGGGACGGCATGAACGAGATCGTGGTCACGGTCGGCCCCGATCACACCCTGCGCGAGGTCGCGCGCCGGATGACCGACCGCAACGTCGGTGCCGCGGTCGTGATGGACAGCGAGGGCTCGGGCCCCGGGATCATCACCGAGCGCGACATCCTGCGCTCCAACGGCCGCGGCGAGAACCTCGACGCCGAGCGCGTGGCCGACCACCTCGCCGCCGGCATCATATACGCGTACGCGGACTGGCCGCTGGGGACGGCGGCGGAGAAGATGACCGCCGGCGGCTTTCGCCACGTGATCGTCCTCGACGAGTCGGGCGATGCCGTCGCCATCCTCTCGATGCGCGACATCGTTCGCTGCTGGACCTCGGGTGGGGCCGGCCGCGGCGCCTCCGCTCGGGCCACGACGGCCTGAGGGAGGTCGCCGACGGCCGGGCGGCGAAGGCGGTCGACCTTCGGCAGGGCCCCGAGCCTCGCGGAGGCTCAGCCGGTCGCGAAGCCTCGGTCCAGCAGCGCCGCCGCCTGCCTGCCCGGATCCGGCGAGTCGAGCAGCACGACGCCCAGCGTGCGCCCGCCGCGGCGGGCGACGCCGACGAAGCAGCGCCCGGCCGCGTTGGTGTAGCCGGTCTTGAGGCCGATCGCGCCGCGGTAGCGGCGTCGGACCAGCGGGTTGTGGCCGGGCAGGTAGAGCCGGCCGCCCTTGATCGGGAACGGGAACGAGGCCTGCCCGCGGCGCACGATCCGGGCGATCCGCCGGTCGCGCATCGCCAGCCGGGCGAGTACCGCCAGGTCGGCGGGGCAGGAGCGGTTGCCGTCCTCGAGCCCGTGCGAGGAGGCGAAGCGCGTGCACGTCAGCCCCCACAGGCGCGCCTTCTCGTTGAGCAGCGCGACGAAGCGCCGCTCGCTGCCCGAGACGTGTCCGGCGAGCGCGATCGCGGCGTCGTTGCCCGAGACGATCATCAGCCCGTTGAGCAGCGTCTCCAGTCGCACGCGCCTGCCGCGCGGGAGCACGCCGACGCCGGAGCCGGAGTACTTCAGCGTCGCGGGCGTGATGCGCACCAGCTCGCCCGGCCGCGCGTTCTGGGTCACCGCGAGCGCGGTCATGATCTTTGTCAGGCTCGCCATCGGCAGCGTGCGGCGCGGGTTGAGCCGGTAGAGCACCTCGCCGTCCTCGAGGTCGAAGACCAGCGCGGCGGCGGGCGGGCCGCGCAGGTCGGCGCGGAAGGCATCGACCCCGGTCAGCCGGATCGCCGCAGGCGAGCGCGGCTCGAGTGAGCCTCCGGCGTCGAGCGGGGTGCCGGCGGCGCTCGGTGCCGGCAGCGCGGCCGCGGCGCCGGGGCCAGGGTCGCGCATGAGCGCGAGGTAGGCGGCCGCGGCCACCGCCGGCGGGGCGAGCAGCAGCGCGAGCAGGACGAGCCAGCGTCCGCGCCGGCGTCGCCGGCCCGCGCCGAGCGGTCCGATCACCGGTCCGGGGGGTGGGTCAGGGCGCCGATCACGCCGAAGCCGAGCACGAGCAGAATCACCAGAGACGCACCGACGAGGATGTCGAAGCCGGTCCGCACGAGCACATCGATCGTGAGGAAGGCCAGCAGCGCGAGCAGCGCCACCGACGCGAGCAGCGCGGCGTCGCGCGCGCGCATCAGTACACCGGCGCGCGGTGCGCGCGCTCGTAGTCGCGGTGGACGCGGTCCGCGAACAGGCGCACCGCGGCCAGCCCGAAGAGGAAGCCGCCGATGTGGGCGAAGTAGGCGACCCCGCCACCTCCCGCCACCGGCTGGGCGATATCGGTCAAGCCGTTGAAGGCCTGCAGCACGAACCACGCGCCCAGCACCAGCAGCTCGATGACGGTGAAGAAGATCACGATGAAGATCAGTGTGACCACCCGCGCACGCGGATAGAGCAGCGCGTAGCCGCCGAGCACGGCCGCGACCGCGCCGCTGGCCCCGAAGCTCGGCGAGCGTCGCCCGCGTCACCCGCCGGCTGCGCTCGCGACCGGCGCGGCGGTTGCCTCGGTGGCCTGGCGCAGGGTCTCCTCGGCGTGGTAGCTGGAGCGCACCAGCGGCCCGGCGGCGACCGACTCGAACCCGAGCGCGTAGGCCTCGCGTTCCAGGTCGGCGAACTCGTCCGGGTGCCAGTAGCGCACGACGGGAAGGTGGTCGCGGGTCGGGCGCAGGTACTGGCCGACGGTGAGCACCTGCACGCCGTGGTCGCGCAGCACGCCGAATGCCTCGATCAGCTCCTCGCGGCTCTCGCCGAGGCCGGTCATCAAGCCCGACTTGGTGACGACCTGCTCGCCGCCCAGCTCCTTGGCGGTGCGCAGCACGCGGCAGGAGCGCTCGAAGCGCGAGCCGCGGCGGGCGACGGGATACAGGCGCGGCACCGTCTCGACGTTGTGGTTGAAGACGTCGGGCCGCTCGGCGATGACGCGCGCGAGCGGCATCTCCTCGCCGCGGAAGTCGGGCGTGAGCACCTCGACCTTGGTGGCTGGGGCGAGGCGCCGGATCGAGCGGATCACCCCGACGAAGGCGCTCGCGCCGAGGTCGGGCAGATCGTCGCGGTCGACGCTGGTGATGACCGCGTGGGAAAGGCCCATCGTGCGCACCGACTGCGCGACGCGCAGCGGCTCGAGCGGGTCGTCGTGGGTCGGCTTGCCGGTCTTGACGTGGCAGAAGCCGCAGCGGCGCGTGCAGGTGTCGCCGAGGATCATGAAGGTGGCCGTGCCGCGCTGCCAGCAGTCGCCGATGTTGGGGCAGGCGGCCTCCTGGCAGACCGTGTTCAGGCCCTCGGAGTCGATCATCCGGCGCAGCTCGCGATAGCGGCTCGACCCGGGCGGCGGAACCTTGAACCAGGCGGGCTTGCGGGCGCCGAAGGCGAGTGTCTCGCCGCCGAGCTCGAGGGCGCGCGCGCCGCCGGGGTTGGAGCGGGAGCGGGTGGAATGCTCTCGCGGTGCGCTCATCGGCAATCGACTCTAGCGCCGCACGGAATCGTCACTGGACCGTCGCGGTGCCGTGCCCGCAGCGTGCTCTCGCTTCGCACTTCACGTGGCAGACTGGACGCATGACCGAAGCCGAACGCCTGAAGCGGATCGACGAGTCGCTGGCAAAGCTGGAGCGATCCACCGCGGGCATCGAGCGGGAGGTCGAGCTGACGCGCGAGTTCATGGCCGACCAGCGCACCTTCACGGCCCAGCTCGTCGCACGCATGGAGCGCAGCGCTCGCGACGAGATCCGCGAGCTGTCGCGCATGAACGACGACCTCGAGCGTCAAGGTCGCGAGCTCGAGCGTCAGGGGGCGCGGTGGGACGCCGAGAGTCGCATGGGCCGAGCGGCCCTGCTGCGCGTGCTCGACCGGCTCGACGAGATCGGCCCCGGGCCTTCCGCCGCGCCCGGTTGATCGCCGGCAGCTACGCGACCGGCGCGCCCGATCGCGGCTTCGAGGTGCGCGGCGCCCACCGACCGCCGGCGGCGGCCCAGTCCCTGCGCCAGCCGCCACGCGACCCGCTTGCGAAAGCGCGGCATCGCGTCGGTCTCCCGCGTCTCGCGGTAGACGGATGTCATCCGCACCCCACCGATGCCACACGGCACGATCCACTCGAACGGCTGCAGGTCGCAGTCGACGTTGATAGCGAAGCCGTGGGTGGTCACCCCGCGCGATACGTGCACGCCGATCGAGCCGATCTTGGCCTCGCCCGCCCACACGCCGGTCAGGCCGTGGCGCACCTCCGCGGCTACGTCCTGGTCGGCCAGCGCGGCGATCAGCGCCCGCTCGAGCGCGGCCACGTAGTCGTGCACCGACTGCACGCGCACGATCGGGTAGCCGACCAGCTGGCCGGGCCCATGGTAGGTGACCTGACCGCCGCGGTCAGCTTCGCGCACCTCGATGCCCTGGGTCCGGTACCAGTCCTCGCCCATCGGCAGATCCTGCGGCTGCGTGCGCCGGCCCTTGGTGTAGACGGGCGGGTGCTCGAGCAGCAGCAGGCAATCGGGGATCTCCTCCGCCTGGCGCGCGGTCCGCACGCGCTCCTGGAGGGTCTCCGCCTGGGCGTAGGCGACCACGCCGAGCGTCACCACCCAAAGCTCGCCGCCGCCGGTTGGAGGGGGCGGTCCCATCGCCGCTCTCGATGCTAGCGGCATGCGCGCGCGTGGCTAGGCTGCGAGCGTGGGCCCGGGGGAGCGCTTCTGGTGGAGCCGCCTGCGCTGGCGCCTGCGCGGCGCGACCCAGTGGCCGGCGTTCGTGGCGTTGACGCCGCTCGACGGGCTGGTGCTGCACCTGCTGCCGCCTGTCGCCACGCGCGAGTTGAACCCGATCATGGGCGTGCTGATCGCGACCTTCGCGAACCTGTTCCTGATCGGCGCGCTCGCGCCGTTCCTGGCGCGCCGCATCGACGCCAATCAGCGCGCCGCCCACGCCGGGCGCGCCACGACGCCGCCGCCGGAGGCCGAGCAGGCAGTGCGCCGCGACCGCATAGCGACGGTGCTGCTTGTCGCCGGGCTCGCCGCGACGATCGCCTCCGGCCTCGCCAACCGTCCCGTGATCGTCTCTGAGACCGAGGAGACCGAGGAGGCCGCGCGTGCGGTGCGCCGGCTCGTCGACCACAGCCCCGACGAGGAGCTGCGGCGCAACCTCGAGACCGCCAACACCGTGCGCCAGGGTGAGGGCTTCTTTCGCATCTGCATCGCGCGCGACGACCGCATGCGCTACGCGTGCTTCTTCGTCGACACCGGCAAGGAGCCGACCGAGGTCCGCGCCGACCCCAGCCAGGAGCCCAACGACCGGGTGGGGGGGTGAGAGTCTCGCTGCGGTGCTCGCGGGCCCTACTCCCGCGCCACGTCGGGCGGCTCGAATCCGCGCTTGCGCATCCCCGACTCGATCTCCGCGATCACGGTCTCGAGCACCTTCACGCGCGCCCAGCGCTTGGAGTCGCCCTCGACCAGGTGCCACGGCGCGGCGTCGTGGCTGGTGCGCGCCAGCATCTCCTCGACGGCCTCCTCGTAGGCGGGGCGCTTCTCGCGGTTGCGCCAGTCGTCGTCGGTCAGCTTCCAGCGCTTGAGCGGATCGCCCGCGCGCTTGTTGAAGCGCTTGAGCTGCTGCTCGTGGGTGATGTGCATCCAGAGCTTCACCAGGATCATCCCCTCGGCCGCGAGCGTGCGCTCGAACTCGAGGATCTCGTCGTACGCGCGCTCGATTTCCTCCTCCGACGCGAAGCCCTCGACCCGCTCGACGAGCACGCGCCCGTACCACGAGCGGTCCATCACGGTCATGCCGCCCCAGCCCGGCAGCGCCGGCCAGAAGCGCCAGAGGAAATGGTGGCGCTGCTCGTCGGGCGTCGGCGCGGAGAACTGGGCGACGCGCACGTGGCGCGGGTCCAGCGGAGCGACGAGGCGCTTGATCGCGCCGCCCTTGCCCGAGGCGTCCCAGCCCTCGAGCAGGACGCAGACCGGCGGTCCGAGCTCGTCGCTGCCGAGCTTGCCGCCGAGCGCCAGGCGCAGTGCGGCGAGGCGCGCGTGTCCGGTCTCCATGCGCGCGTCCTGCTCCTTGCGCGACAGCTTGAGTGACATGTCGAGCTCCTCGAGGCGACCCATGGGGTTGATCCTCGCAGGCGGGGCGCCGTGAGCGGCGCGGCCTCAGCCGCCCGCGAGCAGCTCACAGTCCAGCTCGCGCGCCAGCCCCTCGCCGCCCTGGCGCATCACCCAGTCGTGGTTGCGCTGTAGCGTTCCCTTGGCGAGTGCAGCAGCAAGGCGCATCCAAGCGCGCGTGGGGCGGACCTGCCAGTCGAAGAGCACCGCGGTCGCGCGGCTGTCCTCGAGCAGGCGCCAGGCACCGCTTCCCTCCAGGCCGCCGAGCGCGCGGCCGCTCATCCGCGCCGGCTCGTCGACGTGCTCGACGAGGAACTCGAAGTCGACCGCGTATGGCACGCGACCCCGCCAGCGCACGCGGTAGCGGCTGCCGACGCGGCGCTCGTCGCCGGCATCCAGCTCGACCGCCGCCTCCATGCCCGCCCACCAGCGCGGCCAGCCGAGCACGTCCTGGAGCACGTCCCAGGCGTCCTGGCGCGGGGCCGCGAGCAGCCAGGTGGTCAGGAAGCGCACGCTCCAATCCAAGCGCAGGCGACGGCGCGACGCTCAAGTCCGGGTGCCGGCGGCCGATGTCATACGAGACAGCTGCGTCCAATTTACCGCCCGTTTCCGACGATTCGACAACGCTCCTTCGCACCCGCCTGCTGCTCGCGCTCGGCATACTCGTGATCGCGGGCGCGGTCTGGGGCATCTCGCAGGTCCAGCGCGCGACACCGCCGACCGCGCCTACCGCGAGAGCGCCGCGGCCGAGCGGATGCTCGTGGCGATGCTGGACCAGGAGACGGGCCTGCGCGGCTTCGCGCTGACGCGCTCGGAGGGGTTCCTCACCCCGTTTCGCGACGGCCTGCGCGACTACGCCGCCGCGCTCGACGAGGTGCGCCGGATCTCCGGCGACGATGGCGAGCGGTCGCTGATTGCCCGTCAGGCCCGCGCGGCGGCGCAGTGGCAGGGCCTCGCCCGGGAGGAGATCGAAGTGCTGAGGCGCAACCCGGCGCGCCGGCTCGACCCGGCGCTGGCGATCGAGCGCAAGTTGGTGTTCGATCGCTTCCGCCGCGGCAATGAGCGCTTCCGCGCCCAACTCAAAGACGAGCGTACGGCCGAGCTCGGCCGCGCAGGCTCGATCTCGGTCGCGGTGATCCTCGTGCTCGGCCTGCTGTTCGGCGGCCTCGGGCTGCTCGCGATCAACCGCGGCGCCCGCCGCGCGCGCGAGCGGAGCTGGCTCGCTCGCGTCGACCGTGAGAGCCAGGCCGAGTTCAACGAGACGATGCAGATCATGCGCGACGAGGTCGAGGCGCACGGACTCGTCAAGCGCCACCTCGAGCGCACGATCCGAGACAGCTCGGTCGTGGTGCTCGCACGCAACAACTCCAAGGACCGCCTGACCGCCAGCACGCGGGTGCCGGACGAGTCGCCGCTCGCGGTCACGCTCGCCGATGCGCGCCCGGAGTCGTGCCTGGCCGTGCGTCTCACGCGCGAGCACGAGCAGTCGGCGACGGGCGAGCCACTGCTGTCGTGCGAGCTCTGCGGGGCCAGCGCGGCCGACGTCACCTGCGTGCCCTCGGTCGTCAGCGGGGAGGTGATCGGCGCGGTGCACATCGAGCACGCGCGACCGCTCGAGCCCCGGGAGCGCGAGCGCGTCGAGGCGACGGTGTCGCGGGCGGCTCCCGTGCTCGCCCACCTGCGCAACCTCGCGGTCGCCGAGGCGCGGGCGGCGACGGACGCGCTCACCGGCCTGGCCAACAAGCGCGCCTGCGACGACACGCTCAAGCGGATGGTCGCCCATGCCGGGCGTGCGGTCTCGCCGCTGAGCGCGACCGTGCTCGACCTCGACCACTTCAAGCAGGTCAACGACCGCTACGGCCACGGCGCCGGCGACGACGTGCTGGCGGCGACCGGCGGGGTGCTCGAGGCGGTGCTGCGCGCGAGACTTCGCCGGGCGCTACGGCGGCGAGGAGTTCCTCGTGCTGCTGCCCGACACCGACGGTCAGGGCGCGCTCGCGCTCGCCGAGAAGCTGCGTTGCGCGATCGCCGCGATCGACGCGGTGGGCGTCGACCACGAGGTCACCGCGAGCTTCGGCGTGGCCTCCTACCCGACCGACGCGGTCGACGGCGACGGGCTCGTGCGGATGGCCGACCGCGCGCTGTACGCGGCCAAGCGCGCGGGGCGCAACCGAGTCGAGCTGGCAGGCGCCGACGACGGCTCGGAGCCGGGGCAGACGCCCGTGCTCAGCCCGGACTCGCCATCCGTGCTTGACGCCGAGCGCTCCCGCGCGCCGGCTCCACGCGCGCCCATATGACGGCTGCGAGAATGGCAGCGTTGATGCCCGTCGCACCTGCCCTGGACGCTTCTCCGGTGGCCGTGCTGCGCTCGCTGCGCGGGAGGATCGAAGCCGCGCGACTGGCCTAAGTGCATGTGATGCCAGAGTCGCCGATCACGACCGGAGCGGGCGCGAGCATGGTCTCGCTGATGCGGCCCTCGGGGCGTGGCACGTAGAGCCCTACACTCCGCCTGCCATGCCCACCTGGGACCTCCTGCGCGACCTCCCGGTCGCGATCGAGTCGCTCGCCCTCGAAGGGCTCGAGCAGCAGTACGGCCCCGAGTTCACCCGCCTGACGACGATCGTCCGCTTCTCCGGTGGCGGCGAGCAGGGGGCAGGCGAGGACGTCACCTACGACGCGCTTGACCACCTCCCCTTCCGCGACGCGGTCGCGGCCTTCGACGGCCTCCACGGCAGCCACACGCTCGGCTCCTTCGCCGAGCTCGTCGGCGAGACCGACCTCTTCCCCGGCTCGCCGCCCGTCAACGAGGACTGGCGCATCTACCGGCGCTGGGCGTTCGACTCCGCGGCGCTCGACCTCGCGCTCGCCCAGGCCGGGGCCAGCGCCGGCGAGGTGCTCGGGCGCGAGCCGCGACCGCTGACCTACGTCGTCTCGATGCGCCTCGCGGACATGGGCCACGAGGGCCCCGAGCGGATCGACCGTCTCGCGACGCTGCTCGCGCGCTACCCGGACACCCGCTTCAAGCTCGACCCGACGGCAGGCTGGACCGAAGCGCTGGTCGCCGAGCTGGCCGCGACCGGAGCCGTGGACTCGGTCGACTTCAAGGGCCACTATCGCGGCACTCCGGTCGACGTCGAGACCGACGCGGAGCTCTACCGGCGCGTCGCCGAGGCCTTCCCCGATGCCTGGCTGGAGGATCCCGACCTCTCCGACCCCGCCGCCGCCGCCGTGCTCGAGCCCCACCGCGACCGCATCACCTGGGACGCGCCGATTCACTCGATCGCCGACATCGAGGCGCTGCCCTTCGCGCCGCGGATGGTCAACGTCAAGCCGTCGCGCTTCGGCTCGCTGGAGGCGCTCTGCGCCGCCTACGACTACTGCGAGGCGAACGCCATCGGCGCCTACGGAGGTGGGCAGAGCGAGCTCGGGATCGGCCGCGACCAGATCCAGTACCTCGCCGCGCTCTTCCACCCCGACGCGCCCAACGACACCGCGCCGCGCGAGTTCAACCTGCCGCACCCGCCCGACGGGTTGCCCGAGAGCCCGATCGAGCTGCCGCTCGCGAGCGCCGGCCTGCGCTTCGACCGCGTGGGCGGGTAGGCTCGTCCCAATGGCCGCCGAGCGCTTCGTCGACGAGCTCAACGCCCAGATCGGGCGCGAGCTCGGCGCCTCGCATCAGTACGTCGCCGTCGCGGTCTACTACGACGCGCTGACGCTGCCCCAGCTCGCCGCCTTCTTCTTCCGCCAGGCGCTCGAGGAGCGCGACCACGCGATGATGATGGTCCAGTACCTGCTCGATGCCGGCGCCACGCCGACGATCCCGGGCGTCGACGCGCCGAAGAGCGGCTTCTCCGACATCGCCGAGCCGATCCGCATCGCGCTCGAGCAGGAGCGGAAGGTCACCGAACAGATCTCCTCGCTGTCGGCGGCCGCCCGCGAAGGCAACGATTACGTCAGCGAGCAGTTCATGCAGTGGTTCCTCAAGGAGCAGGTCGAGGAGGTCGCGACGATGTCCGACCTGCTCGCCGTCGCAGAGCGCTCGATCGACCGCCCGATGGAGATCGAGGACTACCTCGCGCGCGAGCAGCCGGCCGACGACGGCGCCGATCCGACGGCGCCGCCGGTCGCGGGCGCGTAGAGCGGCTCGCCTCGCCGGCCGCTTACCAGGCCCGTCGAACCCCTACCGCGCGAACGGATCCCGCGTCGTGATTCCGTTGTAGCGGCGGAAGTCGCGGTCGCGGCTGTAGATGACCTCGACGCCGTGCTGTCGCATCAGCGTCGCGAGCGGGGCGTCGGGAACCTGGTTGCCGCGCGCGCCATCGCCGGCCGTGGAGCGGTAGAGGTCGAAGAAGCCCGCCGTTTCCGCGGCCGTTCGGATGTGGGGGCGCGAGAGCAGTCCGGCGACGTTGGCGGCGGCTTCGCGCGGAGCCAGCGGCGCGGGCAGGATCCCGGCGTGGGTGACGATTCGCAGGTAGCCCATCACGGTCGGCCAGAACAGGTAAACCAGGTCGGGTCCCGCGGCGAGGCGCTCGATCAGCTCACGCGCCGCCTCGTGACTCTCATCCCCCGCGTTGGAGGCGTACACGAGGACGTTGGCATCGACGGTGACGCTCATCGTTGCCCGTCGAGGACTGCGCGCAGCGCATCTTTGTCCTCGATGTCGACGTAGGGTTTGCCAAGGTCGCGGCAGGTCCACTCCGGTGGAGCCGGGCTCGGCTCGTCCTCCGCGAGCCCGCGCGCGAGCGCCTCGGATGCGACCTCGCCGATGCTCTTGCCCTGACGCGCGCCTCGCCGGCGCAACTCCTCGAGCAGGGAACCGTCGATGTTCAGCGTCGTCCGCATGGTGCGTGATGCTAGCGCTGGTCGCACCTGATGCTCGACGTCTTGGTTCGACAAGCGTCGAAGCTGGCTCCGCGGAACCGCCGCTTCGGCCCTCGCCCGGTCCCGCCTCAGAAGCGCAGCACGGCGGCGATGCCCTCGAACGGGCGCAGGTCGTCGCGCTCGTGCAGCAGCAGCACCCGGGCGTCCTGCTCGACCGCGCGCCCGAGCGCCGGCTCGATCATGTCCTCATGGCGCTCGGTCGCGGTCGCGTCGACCGGGCAGCTCTCGTGGCCAGGCGGTCCGAGCCAGCCACAGGCCGGGCACTCTACGTCGGCGCTCGCCAGGTAGTTCTCGAGCAGCAGGATCTCGACCCGGGCTTCGACGAGCGCCTCGAGCACGTCCTCGAGGCCGAGCGCGCCGGTGCCGTGGGCAGAGCCCGTGCGCAGGCGGTCGAGCGTCTCCTCGATGGCCCGCTCGGCGTGCTCGTCCATCGCGGGGCGGGCCGCCTCGAGCACCGCGTCCGGCGGCGCCTGCATGTCGACCTCGAACCGCCCCGCGAGCAGCGGGCGCAGCTCACCGGGCAGGCGCTCCTCCATGTCGCTCAGCAGCTCGTGCTGGCCGCCGATCAGCAGGGCGTCGAGCGGCCACTGCTCGTGCGCGACCCGCAGCGCCTCGGCGGTGCGGTCGAGGTGGCCCTTGACCTCCTCGGAGAGGTGACCCCTGACCTCGGTCTCGCGCTCGTCGTCGGTCAGCGAGGCGATCTCCTCGAGCCGCTCCGGGTCGCCGCGCAGCAGGCGGGCGTGGCGGCGGTCGACCAGCAGCGCGCTCCACCGCGGCGACGCCGCCTCCCGCGCCAGCGGGGCGAGCAGCGGCCAGCGGTCGAGCGCGACCCGCCTCGCGCCGGTGCGCGTCAGGCGGACCGGCTGCAGGTCGTCACCGCTGGAGCGCCCGAAGAGCGCCAAGCCGCGGGCCTCGCTCGCGTAGTCGCCGGATTCGAGGTAGTCGCGCGCCTCGTCGACGCGCTCGCGCAGCGCCAGCAGCTCGTCTCGGGCGACCCCGGCCGCCTCGACGGCCCTGTGGGCCTGGTCGACGAGCGAGGAGATTTCGCTCCCACGCGCCTCGGCAGTCGCGAAGCGGCTGGGATCGAGGTCCATCACCAGGGTGAGCACTCGCCCGTTCTCGCGCCCCCATGACGCCAGCTCGCGCAGCAGATCGGGGTTGACGTTGGTCAGATCACGTACGGACATCTTGTTCGTCTACCCGGATCAGGCCGGACCAGTCGCCGCCTACAGCGCCAGCGTCAGCGGCGACTGCAGCAGCGCGCGCACGCGCGCGAGGAACTCGGCGCCGTCGGCGCCGTAGAGGATGCGATGGTCGCACACCAGCGTCAGCGTCATCCGATCGCCTGCCACGACGCGGCCGCGCTCGTCGACGGCGGCCTTCTGCATCAGCGCACCGACGCTCAGGATCGCCGCCTGCGGCGGGTTGATGATCGCGTTGAAGCGCTCGATCCCGTACATGCCCAGGTTCGAGACCGTGAAGGTTCCGCCCGACAGCTCTGGTGGGGTGATCGTGCCCTCGCGCACGCGCTCGATCGCGTGGCGGCCGCGGCGGGCGATCTCTCCGAGCGACTTCTCGTCGGCGTCGCGGATCACCGGAACTACGAGCGCGTCCCGGGCCGCGACCGCGACGCCGACGTTGACCGCGGAATAGAGCTCGAAGTGCCCGTCGCGGTAGGCACCGTTGACGCGCGGGTGCTCGCGCAGCGCCAGCGCTGCGGCCTTGACGATCATGTCGTTGTAGGAGGGCACCGGGAGACGCTCGCGCTCGGCGTCATCGGCCAGCGCGCCCGCCTGCTCCTTGAGCCGCTCGCGCAGCTCGATGCAGAGCGTCATGTCGGCGTCGAGCTCGAGCGAGAAGTCGGGCACCGTCGCCTTGGACTCGGCCATGCGCCGCGACACGGTGCGCTGCAGGCGCGAGAGCTCCTGGGTCTCGACCTCGCCCTTGGCGCCGGACTCGCCGCCGCCGGTGGGCGCCGCGCTCGCCGCCTTGGGCTCCTCGGTCGGCGCCCGCGAGGCTCGGGCGTCGTCCTCCGCGGGCGCGGGCGCGGCCGCGACTTCGCCGTCCTTGGCCGCTGCCCCGCCGTCCTTCGCGGCGGCCTCGACGTCCGCCTTGACGATGCGTCCGCCGGGCCCGCTGCCCTCGAGCGGCGCGAGGTCCACGCCGCGCTCGCCGGCGATCCGGCGCGCGATCGGCGAGGCCTTGATGCGTTCGCCCGGCTCGCGCGCCGGAGCCCGCTCGGTACCGGAATCCGGCGCGGGCCGCTCCTCCGCGTCCGGCTCGGTCTCCGCGTCCGTCGACTGCCGGTCGGCGTCGTCGGCCTCCGGCTCCGCACCCGGCCCGGCATCGGCGTCGCGCTCGGCCTCGGGCTGCGCCTCCGCGTCCGGCTTGGCCTCCGCGTCCGGCCCCGCCTCCGCGCCCGGCCCCGCCTGCTGCTCGCCGCCGGATGACTCGCCCGCCTCGCCCGCCGCGCCGATCCGCGCGATCGGCTCCCCGATCGCCAGCGTGTCGCCCTCGGCGGCGAGCACCTCGGTCAACACCCCGTCGGTGTCGGCCTCGTAGGTCATGTTCGCCTTGTCGGTCTCGATCTCGACGAGGCCCTCGCCGCGCTTGACCTCGCCGCCGACCTCGACGAGCCACTTCAGCACCGTGCCCTCCTCCATCGAGTCCGACAGGCGCGGCATCAGCACGTCGGAGGCCATCGCTCAGCGATCCCGGAAGGTCGCGATCGCAGCCTGGACCACGTGCTCCTCGTGCGGGAAGGCGGCCGCCTCGAGCGCGCGCGAGTAGGGCATCGGCACGTCGGCGCCGGTCACGCGCCCGATCGGCGCGTCGAGCCAGTCGAAGGCCTGCTCCTGGATCAGCGCCGCGATGTTGGCGCCGACGCCGCCGTGGGGCCAGCCCTCCTCGACGATCACCGCGCGGTTGGTCTTGCGCACCGAGGCGAGGATCGTGTCGAGGTCGAGCGGGCGCAGCGTGCGCGGGTCGATCACCTCGGCCTCGATCCCGTGCTCGGAGGCCAGCGGCTCGGCGGCCCGCAGCGCGGTCTCGGCCATGCGCGAGATGCCGACGATCGTCACGTCGGAGCCCTCGCGGCGCACCGCGGCCTCGCCGAAGCGCAGCGGCTCGTCGTCGTCGGTGTCGACCTCGCCGCGGCGCCCGTAGAGGGTCTCGTGCTCGATCAGGACGACGGGATTGTCGTCGCGGATCGCCGCCTTGAGCAGGCCGCGCGCGTCGGCGGGCGTCGAGGGCACCGCGACCAGCAGGCCGGGCACGTGCAGGTAGAGCGCCTCGAGGCAGTGCGAGTGGGTCGGCCCGAGCTGGTGCCCGGCGCCCTGGGGCATGCGGATCACCAGCGGCACCGCAACCTGTGCGCCGAACATGTACCGGATCGAGGCGGCGCAGTTGACGACCTGGTCGAGCGCGAGCAGCGAGAAGTTGATCGTCATCAGCTCGACGATCGGGCGCAGCCCGGCCATCGCCGCGCCGACCCCCATGCCGACGATCGTGTTCTCCGAGATCGGCGTGTCGCGCACGCGTCGCTCGCCGAACTCCTCGAGCAGCCCGGCGGTGACCTTGAAGGCGCCCTGGAAGACGCCGATGTCCTCGCCCATGATGAAGACCCGCTCGTCGGCGTGCATCTCCTCGCGCAGCGCGAGGCCGAGCGCCTCGCGGTAGCGCATCTCGGCCATCAGCGGTCCCTCGGAGGGGCCATCAGCCGCCCTCGCCCCGGGAGCGTGCCTCGCGCGTGTCGGGGTCGGTCTCCGCCTCGTGCGCGGCGCCCGCCTCGGCGAGCTCGCGCGCGACGCCGCCGGCGTCGCGCTCCTGCTCGCCGCGGTGGGTCTCGGGCGAGCGCGAGTCGATCGAGTACCACGGGTTGCGCACCTGCTCGCCGACGACGTAGACGTCGTCGTAGAGCGAGGCCAGCTCGGGGAAGGGGGACGCCTCGGCGAACTCGACCGCGGCGTCGACGGCCTCGACCGCCTGCTCGCCGAGGCGGTCGACGTCCTCCTGCGAGAGCGCCTTCTCCTCGAGCAGCCGCTTCGGGAACGCCTCGAGCGGGTCGCGCGCGCGCCACTCGGTGACCTCGTCCTTGGTGCGGTAGTCCTCGGGGTCGGCCATCGAGTGCCCGCGGTAGCGGTAGGTCACGGCCTCGACGAGCTGCGGCGCGCGCTCGCCGCGCGCCTTTTCGAGCGCCGCGGTCACCGTGGCGTGCACGTCGAGCACGTCCATCCCGTCGCAGCGGCTGCCCGGGACCCCGAAGCCGGCCGCCTTGCGCGACAGGTCGGTGACCGCCGAGTGGCGCTCGAGCGCGGTGCCCATGCCGAACTGGTTGTTGATGATCATGAAGACGATCGGCAGCGACCACAGCGCGGCCAGGTTCATCGTCTCGCCGAAGGTGCCCTGGTTGGTCGCGCCGTCGCCGGACATGCACAGCGTCGCGTCCTCGGTCTGCGAGTAGTCGCAGGCGAGCGCGACGCCGGCCGCCAGCGGCAGGTTGGCGCCGACGATCCCGTAGCCGCCGAGGAAGCGCCGCTCGGAGTCGAACAGGTGCATCGAGCCCCCGCGCCCGCCCGAGCAGCCCTCGGCCTTGCCGAACAGCTCGGCCATCACCGCCTCGGGCGGGGTCCCGCGCGCGAGCGCCTGGCCGTGCTCGCGGTAGGTCGAGAGCACGTAGTCGGTCTCGCGCAGCGCCTGCGTCGCGCCGATGATCGTCGCCTCCTCGCCGATGCACAGGTGCAGGAAGCCGCCGATCTTGGCCTTCGCGTACATCTCCCCGGCGCGCTCCTCGAAGCGCCGGATCAGCAGCATCTTGGCGAGGATCGCCGAGCACGTCTCGGTATCGGGGAGGGAGTGCGACGCGGTCTCGACCCCCGTGCTCGACGGGCCGCGGCCGGTGGTGGCGTCTCCGCTCGCCATCGCGCTCGACTCTAGCCGCTGGCGAGTGCAAGCCGGGTGTCGATCGGCGCCTCGTCCCACCGCCCTTGTGATCGCAGCCTGCCTGCTGGTTGGCCGGCTCACGCGGAAAGCGGCTTGATCGTCGTCGGGTCGGTCACCCGCTGACGGCCCTCTGCACTACGACAAGGAATGTGTCTCACAGACAAGGCCCTTGTCTCACGGACACTTTCCTTGCCGTACAGGAGAGTGACCGAGCGCCGGAGGCCGTGACTGACCTTCATCCAGCCACTAGGGTCGCGACGTGGGATCGACCCAGTACTACGTCGCCCAGTCGCTCGACGGCTGCATCGCCGAGCGCGACGGCGGTCTCGACTGGCTGCTGAAGTACGACGGCGAGGCGGGTGCCGACGCCTCGCAGGCCACCGACGGCGGGTACGACCGCTTCTTCGCCGAGGTCGGGGCAGTGGTGATGGGGTCGGCGACGTACGAGTTCATCCTCGCCGAGGAGCAGGGTCGCTGGCCTTACGAGGGCACCCCCTGCTGGGTGTTGACCTCGCGCGAGCTGCCCGTTCCCGATGGCGCCGACGTGCGTTTCGCGAGCGGGCCTGTCGCGCCGGTCCACGACCAGCTGCGCGCCGCGGCGGGCGAGCGCAACGTCTGGATCGTCGGCGGCGGTGGCCTGGCATCGGACTTCGCCGAGGCCGGTCTGCTCGACGAGCTGCTGCTGACGATCGTCCCGGTCGTGCTCGGTGACGGCCTGCCCACGTTCGGGAGGCGGCTGGGACAGAAGCTGCGGCTCACCGGCACACGTCCCTTCAGCAACGGGATGACCGAGCTGCGCTACAGCGTGGTGCGCTGAGCGTCCAGACCGCGCGGCGAGCAGGTCGAACGGCTGCCGCGACGGTTTCGCGGAACCGGGCAGATCGGTCCGCGCGGGCTGGGCGCGAACGGCGGGCGCCTTCCCTTCCGGCCATGGGCGTGCGACCCTGGGTGGGTGAATGACGACCAGGTACGAGCGCTTCTGTCCTCTGTGCAGCCGTCGGGTTGGATCGACCGGACACCCGACACGGTTGCCCTCATGCGCTCCCGAGTGGAAGCGGCCGGGGGCGATCCCGACGTGGTCTCGGAATGGGTCAGAGCCCACGGAGGCCGCCTGGAACGCACGCCGCCCTATCGAAGCCGGGGGATGGGGGCGCGCTACCGCCAGCACGAAAACTCTGGCGACGAGTTCTACGTCGTGCCAACCAAAGCTCTGGCGCGGTAGCGGCGAGTTACGTCCCTCGATCAGCCCTCGGCGCCGTCGGGTGCCTGCAGGACGAGCAGGAGGTCCCCGGCATCCACGTGCGTCCCCGCCGCCGCCACCACCTCCTCGACCACGCCGTCGATCTCGGCGGACACGGCGAGCTCCATCTTCATCGCCTCGACGGAGAGCAGCAGGGCACCCTTCTCCACCCGCTCGCCCTCGGCGACCGAGAGCGAGACGACTATGCCCGGTACGGGGGCCGCGACCTGTCCGGGGTCCTGGTCGTAGGCCCTGCGGGCCTGCCCCTTGGGCTCCATCTCGTGGTCGCGGACCTTGACCTCGCGCGGCTGGCCGTTGAGCTCGAAGTAGATCGAGCGGCAGCCCTCGCTGTCGTGGTCGCCCAGCGCGAGGAAGCGGATGAACAGCGTCTTGCCGCCGCGCTCGATCTCGATCGCTAGCTCCTCGTCCTGGCCC
>JBPCPD010000140.1:0-15133 GCA_050999535.1 Thermoleophilaceae bacterium | reverse complement strand
TCCACCGCCGGGTGCTCGCGCCCCCGACATCCTTCTGTGGCCGACTATGGGGGCTCTGGAGGATCGACCATGAGCGACAAGCAGAAGTCGGGCAAGCCCGACGGATCGGTGTACGAGGCGCATCTGGCGGGCATCGCCGAGCGCAACCGGGCGTCGAAGAAGGCGAGCGGGGAGCGTCGGCAGGCCCACGAGCGCAGCCAGGCGGAGGCTCGCCGGGCGGCGGAGAAGTTGCAGGACGCCGGGATGCGGCGCCAGGGCGGGGGGGCAGCCCGGCACTGAGTGACGGTTGAGGCGTGACGGTGCCGACCGACGTGCCGACCCGCTGCGAAGTGGGTTCTCGGGATCGGTGATGAGCTCGAGCCGCTCGAGCCCCAGCTCACCCGACGCGTAGTCGCAGAGCACTCGCAGGGCGCGCGTCGTGAACCCGCGCCCGCGCGCGTCACTGGCGCACCAGTAGCCGATGCGACCGTCTCGGTCTCGGTGACGCTCATCCCGATCGAGCCGACGACGCATACCTCGTGCGCGATCGCGAACTGGTAGGGCCCGAGTCCGAGTGCACCGCTGACGAAGACGCGGGCGTCGTCGTGGGTGTACGGGCAGGGCATAGCGGGGATCCAGCGCTGGATCTCGGGGTCCTGACACGCCGCGAAGACCGCCTCCGCGTCGTCCCCACGCCACGGCCGCAGGACGATCAACTCGTCACGAAGCTCCATCGCGCGAACGCTACCCGCCGCTCTCGCGCGCCGCGGGGGCAGCGCACCTATCTCCGCTCGCGGGAACGAACTGCCTCACCACGCCTGAGCTGCGGGAGGCAGAGGAGAGCCTGCGCGCGCAGGTGGAGGCGCAGCAGCAGTAGCGATGGCCGCCCCCGATGCGCATCGTGCAGTCGAGGCGGTCTGGCGGATCGAGTCAGCGCACGGCGACGAGGTCCACGACGAACACCAGCGTCTCGTCGGGGCCGATCACCCCGCCCGCTCCGCGCTTGCCGTAGCCGAGCATCGGCGGGATCGTGATGCGGCGCCGGCCACCGACCTGCATCCCGGCGACGCCCTGGTCCCACCCGGGGATCACCTGGCCCTTGCCGAGGCCGAACTTGAACGTGCTCCCGCGATCCCAGGACGCGTCGAACTGCTTGCCCGTCGACCACGATACGCCGACGTAGTGCACCTCGACGGTGTGGCCGGCCGCGGCGGTCTCGCCGTCTCCGACGGTCAGGTCCTCGAGCTCGAGCTGGTAGGAGGGTGCCTGGTCGGGCGGGACCTCGACTTGGGGCTTCTCGGTGGGAGTCACGATCGCCACGCTAACCGGTCCAGGGCACGCTACTTGCCAGCCAGGCGCTGAGCTCCTCGAGCGCCTGCGGGATGACGAAGTAGTACGCCCACAGCCCGAGTCGCTCGGAGTCAACGATGCCGGCCTGGCGCAGGACCTTGAGATGGTGCGAGACCGTCGGCTGCGAGAGGTCGAACAGCGGCACGAGCTCGCATACGCAGACCTTGCCGGCGTGCTTGCGCAGCACGTCGACGAGCTGCAGGCGGACGGGATCGGCGAGCGCCTTGGCGATCTTCGCCATCCGTTCGGCCCCGCGGCGCTCGACGTCGGGGTAGACGACGGGCTCGCAACAGCGCTCGCCGGGCGCGTTCTTGGTCTTGGGGGTCAGCTCCAGATCGACGGGCATGGATCCGAGCCTATCTATTCCACTGATGCAGACCAATACAGCCGCCCTGGAGCGCGGCGCAGTCAGCGTGCGACCGACGGCGACAGCCCCGCGCCTGCCGGGTCCTGCTCTGCTCGCGGCCTGCGCGGACTGGCCGGCAACGATCGCGACAGCACACCCGCCGCCAGCACGAAGGCGACCGAGGCCCACAGGCACGCCCCGAGCCCCTGCCACTGGTACAGCAGCCCCGAGAGCACCGTGCCGGTGAGCCGTCCGAAGGCGTTGGCCATGTAGTAGAAGCCGACGTTCATGGCGATCCGGTCGCCGTCGGCATAGGCCAGGATCAGGTACGAGTGCACCGCGGAGTTCATCGCGAAGATGACGCCGAAGACGATCAGGCCCGCCACCACCACCACGGTTGGGTCGATCGCGGTGCTCAGCGCGATCGCGATCCCCGCCGGGAAGGCCGCGAGCACGAAGGCCAGCCACGTTGCGGTGCCGCCGTCGGGCTCGGCGGCGCCCTCGCCCGCGCGGCGGCGCAGCAGGCGCGGCGCCGACGCCTGGACGATGCCGTAGCCGATCACCCAGACCGCCAGGAAGGTGCCCACCTGCCAGAACGTCCATCCGAGCTCGCTGCGCAGGTAGACCGGGAGCCCCACCACGAACCACACGTCGCGCGAGGCGAACAGGAACACGCGGGCGCCCGCGAGCACGTTGACGGAGCGGTTGTTGGAGAGCATCTGGGCGAATCTCACCTTGCGGTCGGGCCGGCCGAGGTCGCCGCGCATCAGGGCGAGGACGACCACGAGCGCGGTCAGGACCAGGCCCGCCAGCCCCAGCAGGGCGGCCTGGAAGCCGACCAGCGTCAGCAGCAGCCCGCCGAGGAAGAAGCCCACGCCCTTGAGCGCGTTCTTGGACCCGGTGAGGATCGCGACCCACTTGTAGAGCGTGCCGGGAGCGTCCTCGGGCACGACGAGCTTGACGGCGCTCTTCGAGCTCATCTTGGTCAGGTCCTTGGCGATGCCCGACAGCGCCTGCGCGGCCATGACGTAGGCGACGACCAGCCAGGGCTCGGGCGCGAGGGCGAGCATCCCCAGCGCGACGAGCTGGGTGCCCAGCCCGCCGAGCAGCGTCGCGCGCAGCCCCAGGCGCGCGGCGAGAAATCCCCCGACGAGGTTCGTGATCACGCCGAAGAGCTCGTAGAAGAGGAACAGCGACGCGACCTCGAACGGGCTGTAGCCGCGCTCGTAGAAGTAGAACAGGACGAGCATCCGGCTCGCGCCGTCGGCGATCGTGTCGGCCCAGTAGGCGCCCGTGACCAGCGCGTAGTTGCGCAGGTCGCCGGCCTGCTTCACGCGAGCAGCCCTGCGGCGACCGTGCGGGCCAGCTCGACCAGCCGGTTGGCGTAGCCCCACTCGTTGTCGTACCAGGCCAGCAGCTTGACCTGGGTGCCGTCGACGACCATCGTCGACAACGCGTCGACGATCCCCGAGCGCGGATCGTCCCTGTAGTCGACCGAGACCAGCGGACGCTCCTCGTAGCCGAGGATCCCCGCCAGCGGACCGGCGACGGCCGCGGCGGCGAGCAGGGCGTTGACCTCGGCGACGGTGGTCGGGCGCGCGACCTCGAAGACGCAGTCGGTCAGTGAGGCGTTGAGCAGCGGAACGCGCACGGCGAGGCCGTCGAGCTTGCCTTCGAGCTCGGGGAAGATGAGGCCGATCGCCGTCGCCGAGCCCGTCGTCGTCGGGATCAGCGAGACGCTCGCGGCGCGTGCGCGGCGCAGGTCCTTGTGCGGCGCGTCGACGATCGTCTGGGTGTTGGTCAGGTCGTGCAGCGTGGTGATCGCGCCGCGCTCGATTCCCAGGCCCGCGTGGATGACCGCCACCAGTGGCGCGAGGCAGTGCGTCGTGCACGAGGCCGCCGTGACGACGTCGTGGCGGGCGGGGTCATAGCGGTCGTCGTTGACGCCGACGACCACGTTGCACGCGCGGTCGTCCTTGACGGGCGCCGCGACGAGCACCTTGCGCACGCCGGCGTCGAAGAAGCCGCGCAGCGAGTCGATCGTGCGAAACCCGCCCGAGCACTCGAGCACCACCTCGACCCCGTGCTCGGCCCACGGGACTGCACCGGGGTCGGCGAAGCTGCTGTGGCTCAGCGACTCGCCGTCGATGCGCAGCTGCGAGCCCTCGCCGCGCGCGTCGCGATCCCAGCGCCCGTGCACGGAGTCGAAGGCCAGCAGGTGCGCGGACGTGTGCGCGTCTCCGTGCAGTTCGTTGACGTGGACGAACTCGAGCTCGGGCCACGACCACGCCGCGCGCAGCGCCAGGCGCCCGATGCGGCCGAAGCCGTTGATTCCGATGCGGGTGGCGGTCATGTCGTCCGAGACGAGAAGCTACGGGTTCCATCGATGAATGCAAATAGATGGTGATCGAATCGCTGCGGGAACCCGGTGCGTAAGCTGCGCGCGTGCTGGCGCCTCGCGACGAAGACGTGGTGATCCTCTGCGGTGGGCGGGGCACCCGCCTGCAGCAGGCCGCCGGGGCGATCCCCAAGCCGCTGGTCGAGATCGGCGGGCGGCCGATCGTCTGGCACGTGATCCAGATCTACGCCGCGCAGGGCTTCCGGCGCTTCCTGCTGCTCACCGGGCACCTGTCCGAGCTGATCGACGACTTCGTCGCCGGGCAGACATGGGACGACGGGCTCGCGGTCGAGACGGTCTTCACCGGCGACGACACTCCCACCGGGGGCCGCATCCGGCGCGCGGCCGATCGCCTCCAGAGCGCCACCTTCTGCGCCACCTATGCCGACGGCGTCGCGGACATCGACCTCGGCGCCGAGCTGGCCCACCACCGCGAGCACGGCCGCCTGGCGACGATGGCCGTCGTCCAGCCCGAGCTGCAGTTCGGCATCACCGAGCTCGCCGAGGACGGTCGCGTCGCGGGCTTTCGCGAGAAGCCGCGCTCGGAGCAGTGGATCAACGGCGGCTTCTTCGTCTTCGAGCGTCCGGCGCTCGCCTACATGAGCGAGACCAGCGTGCTCGAGCGCGAGCTGCTCGAAACCCTCGCCGGGGAGCAGCAGCTCCAGGCGTACCGCCACGAGGGCTTCTGGCGCTGCATGGACACCTACAAGGACGCGGTGACCCTCAACGACCTGTGGAGCTCCGGTGCGCCGTGGGCGACCCCGCCGGGCTGACCGGCGCCCTGATCACAGCCCGCCGGAAGGAACTTCCTCGCTGCGGGCGAAAAGGACGCCGTGAAGCAGACCGGCACCGCAGCGCTCACCCTGTCCGCCGAGATCCGAGGTCGCTTCGACGAGTTCTCGCGTTCCCAGAAGGACGTCGGGCAGTACATCGTCGACCACCTCGACGAGGCCTCCTTCCACACGGCGGAGGAGCTCGCGCGGCGCGCGAACACCTCGAGCTCGACCGTCGTGCGCTTCGCGCAGGCGCTCGGCTTCGAGGGCTTCCCCGAGCTTCCGAGCGCGGCGCGCGACGAGTACCGCCGCCTGCGCGAGGGCGAGGGGACCGCGCTCGACGTGCCCAACCCACCGCTGTTCCCGATCGACCAGACCGGCTTCGAAGCGGCGCTGGCCGCCGACCACGTCAACGTCGAGGAGACCGCACGGCGTCTCGACCGCGAGCAGGTCGAGGCGACGGTCGAGCTGATCTCGCGCGCGGATCGCATCGTTCTCTGCGGCACCGATCAGATGGCCTTCTTCGCGAGCTACCTGCGCCACCTGCTGATGCTGCTCGACCTGCGCTGCGAGGTGGTGGCGAGCCCGAGCCAGGAGGGCCTGGCGAAGCTCGGGCGCATCGACGAGCACACGGTGCTCGTCGGCTTCTCGGCCGGGCGCCCGCATCCACTGGTCGTGCGGGCGATGAAGCTCGCCCGCAACCGCGGCGCCGCGACGATCGCCGTCGCCGACGCGACGCTCTCCGAGGTCGCCAAGCTCGCCGACCACCGCCTCTTCTACTCGTCCAACAGCCCCGCGTACGTGCGCTCGCACTCGGCGCTGCTGGGGGTCGTCCAAGCGCTTGCCTACGCGGTCTACGCGCTCGACGAGTCCGCCTACGCGGACCGCATCAAGGCCTTCAAGCTCAAGTGATGGAAACCTGCGGTGTCGCCCGATCAGCGATCGGGCTGCGCTCCTCGGCACCATAGGCCCATGGCCTGGGTCCTGCTCTTCATCGCTGCCGCCTTCGAGACCGTCTGGGCGATCTCGCTCAAGGAGTCCGACGGGTTCTCGCGCCTCGGCCCGAGCCTGCTGTTCGGCGTCACGGTCGTCGCGAGCATGGTGCTGCTCGCGCTCGCGCTGCGCGACCTTCCGGTCGGCACCGCCTACGCGGTCTGGACGGGCACCGGGGCGGTCGGCGCGGCGGTGGTGGGGATGGTTTTGCTCGGCGAGTCCGCCGCGATCGGACGCATCCTGCCGATCAGCCTGATCGCCGCCGGCATCGTGTGGCTGGCACTGGTGGAGTAGGCCCCTGGCGGGAGTACCATCAGGCAAGTGAGAGAGGAATCGACCTTCCGTGTCAAGTCGGGCCTCGCCGAGATGCTCAAGGGCGGCGTGATCATGGACGTCGTCACGGCCGAGCAGGCGCGCGTCGCCGAGGCGGCCGGCGCTTCCGCGGTGATGGCGCTCGAGCGCGTCCCGGCCGACATCCGCAAGGACGGCGGAGTCGCGCGGATGTCAGCGCCGACGATGATCGAGGAGATCCAGCAGGCCGTGACCATCCCCGTGATGGCCAAGGCCCGGATCGGCCACTTCGTCGAGGCCGAGGTGCTGCAGGCGCTCGAGGTCGACTACGTCGACGAGTCCGAGGTCCTCACGCCCGCCGACGAGGCGCACCACATAGACAAGTGGGCGTTCAAGGTGCCCTTCGTCTGCGGGGCGACCAATCTCGGCGAGGCGCTGCGCCGCATCGCCGAGGGCGCGGCCATGATCCGCTCCAAGGGCGAAGCCGGTACGGGCAACGTCGTCGAGGCCGTGCGCCACATGCGCTCGATCTCCGACCAGATCCGCCGGCTGACGGCCCTGGCCGAGGAGGAGCTGCCGACGGCGGCCAAGGAGCTCCAGGCGCCGATCGAGCTCGTGCGCGACGTCGCGCGCAACGGGCGCCTGCCCGTGGTGACGTTCTCCGCCGGCGGCGTGGCGACGCCGGCCGACGCCGCGCTGATGATGCGCCTCGGTGCCGAGGGCGTCTTCGTCGGGTCGGGGATCTTCAAGGCCGAGGATCCCGAGCGCACCGCCGCCGCGGTCGTCGCGGCGACGACCCACTTTGCAGACCCGGCGCGCGTCCTCGCGGCCCCGCGTGACCTCGGCGCCCCGATGACCGGAATCGGCATGGACGCGATCGAGGCCCACGGCGGGCTGCTGCAAGACCGCTGAGTGCTCTTTCCAGTCAGTCCTTCCAGGAGCGAGTGCTGGTGATCGTCGGCGTACTCGCCCTGCAGGGCGACTTCGAGGCCCACTCCGGGATCCTCGCCGGGCTCGGGGCGCAGGCGCGCGAGGTGCGCACCCCCGAGGGGCTCGAGGGCCTGGACGCGCTCGTGCTGCCCGGCGGGGAGTCGACGACGATGACGCTCGGCATCGAGCGCGAGGGCCTGGCGGACCCGCTGCGCGAGCTGGTCCGCGCCGGCACGCCCGTGCTCGGCACCTGCGCCGGGCTGATCGTGCTCGACCGCGCCCACCTCGGCGTGCTCGACGTCGAGGCCCGGCGCAACGCGTTCGGGCGCCAGGTGCGCAGCTTCGAGTGCGAGCTCGATTTCGCCGGACTCGACGGCAGCGTGCGCGGGGTCTTCATCCGGGCCCCCTGGGTGGACGAGGTCGGCGAGGGCGTCGAGGTGCTGGCAGAGCTCGAGGGTCACCCGGTGGCCGTGCGCCAGGGGTCTATCCTCGCGGTCGCCTTCCACCCCGAGGCCAGCGGGGAGGTGCGCCTGCACGAGTGGCTGCTCGAGCTCGCGGCGGAGACCAGACACGACGGAGGGGGAGAGCCATGAGAGACCAACGCGCCGAGGCGCTCGCGCAGATCCTGGTGCGCTACTCGACCAGGGTGCGCAAGGGCGACGTCTGCGTCGTACAGGGCACCACGACGGCCGAGCCGCTCGTCCAGGCCGTCTACGAGGAGGTGCTTCGCGCCGGCGGGCTGCCGATCCTCCAGATGTCGACCGAGGAGGCGATGTCCGCCTTCTACCGCCTCGCCTCCGACGAGGCGCTCGACTGGGTCCCGCCGACCTCCGAGTGGGCCGTCGAGAACGCCGACGTACGCATCGCGGTGATGGCCGAGGCCAATACCCGCGCGCTCTCGCAGGCCGACCCCAAGCGCCAGACACGGGCCCAGCGCGCGCGCCGGCACCTGATGGACACCTCGATGCGCCGCTCGGCGGCCGGCGAGTACCGCTGGTCGTTGACGCTCTTTCCCACGCACGCGCACGCGAGCGAGGCGGGGATGTCGCTGTCGGAGTACGAGGCCTTCTACTACGGCGCCTGCCTTGCCACCGACGCCGACCCGCTGACCGCCTGGCAGCGCCAGTCCGACCAGGTCAACCACCTCGCCGGCTGGATCGAGGGCAAGGAGGAGGTCCACGTCCAAGGCCCCGGGACCGACATCAAGCTCGGGGTCGCCGGACGCACCTGGATCCCGTGCACGGGCGAGCACAACATGCCCGACGGCGAGTTCTTCACAGGGCCCGTCGAGGACAGCGTCGAGGGCGAGGTCGCGTTCTCGTTCCCGGCGGTCTACGGCGGCCGCGAGGTCGCCGGCGTGCGGATGCGCTTCGAGGCCGGCAAGGTCGTCGACGCCTCCGCCGAGCGCGGCGAGGAGTTCCTGATCGAGACGCTGGACACCGACGAGGGCGCGCGGCGCCTCGGCGAGCTCGGCATCGGGACCAACTACTGCATCGCGACCGCGACCAAGGAGATCCTGCTCGACGAGAAGATCGGCGGCACCGTGCACATGGCGATCGGCATGAGCTACCCCGAGAGCGGCGGCGCCAACGAGTCCGCCGTGCACTGGGACATGGTCTGCGACCTGCGCCAGGGCGGGACGATCACCGTCGACGGGGAGGAGCTCCAGCGCGACGGCAAGTTCGTCGTGTGACTCCCGGCGCTTCCTGTCTCGCGTGTCTCACGCGTCGCGGGCGACGGCAGGGTCGTTGCTGCCGACACTAAGCTCTCCCTCATGTCGGGGCACTCCAAGTGGTCGTCGATCAAGCACAAGAAGGCGGCCACCGACGCCAAGCGCGGCAAGCTCTTCACCAAGCTCGCGCGCGCGATCCAGGTCGCGGCGCGCGAGGGCGGGGGGGACGTCGAGACCAACGCCTCGCTCGCGCTCGCGGTCCAGAAGGCCAGGGACGCCTCGATGCCCAAGGAGAACATCGAGCGCGCGATCGCCAAAGGCAGCGGCGCCGACCAGGACGCCGAGGCCTTCGAGGACGTGACCTACGAGGGCTACGGTCCGGGCGGCGTGGCGATCCTGGTCGAGACCCTCACCGACAACCGCAACCGCACGGGCTCGGAGGTGCGCCACGCCTTCTCCCGGGCGGGCGGGAGCCTGGGCGAGCCCGGCTCGGTGGCCTGGATCTTCGAGAAGAAGGGCGAGCTGGTTGTCGACGCTCGGCGCTATGTGGAGGACGACCTGATGGTGGCGGTGGACGCGGGCGCCGAGGACCTCACCCGGGACGAGGACGTGTTCGAGGTGACCAGCGCGCCCGAGGACTTCACGGCCGTGCGCGATGCCCTGCTGGAGGCCGGCGTCGAGTTGGACTCGGCCGAGCTCGTGATGCGGCCCACCACGCGCACGCCGGTGGAGGAGAGCCAGGGGGCCGCGCTGATGCGCCTGATCGACTCGCTCGAGGAGCATGACGACGTGCAGACCGTGCACGCCAACTTCGACATGGACGCCGAGCTGCTCGAGCGGGTGGCCGGCACCGCCTGACCCCCACGCGGTGGGAGGCATCCGACCGCGGTCCCAGAATGAACCCGATGGTGGTCGTCCTCGGCATCGATCCCGGTACCGCGAGTACCGGCTACGGCGTGGTGCTCAGCCACGGGCAGAAGCTCGCCGCGCTCGACGGCGGCGTGATCGTGACCGCGTCCAGCACCCCCTTGGAGCACCGGCTGGCGATCATCCACGCGCGCGTCTGCGAGCTGATCGCCGAGCACGCGCCCGACGCGATGGCGGTCGAGTCGCTCTACTTCGGCGGCAACGCGCGCAGCGCTTTCGCCGTCGGCCAGGCGCGCGGGGTCGTGCTGCTGGCGGCCGGAAGCGCGCGGCTGGCCTGCTTCTCCTACACCCCGCAGCAGATCAAGCAGGCCGTCTGCGGCTCCGGGCGCGCGGACAAGGGCCAGGTCCAGCGGATGGTGGCGACGCTGCTGTGCCTGCCCGAGCCGCCCTCCCCCGACCACGCCGCCGACGCCCTGGCCGTGGCGATCCGCCACGCCAACGAGGCGCCGTTCGCGGCCGCCCTGGCCGCCCCGGCGGCCGTGCCGTGATCGCCTCGCTGCGCGGGCCGGTGCTCGTGCGCCACCCGACCGGGGTCGTGCTCGACTGCGCGGGCGTCGGCTACAAGCTCGCCGTATCGGCCGAGACGCTTGCCGTGGTGCCGCGCAAGGGTGAGGAGGCACTGCTGCTGACCCACCTGATCATGCGCGACGACGGCATGCACCTCTTCGGCTTCGCCACGGGCGCGGAGCGGGATCTCTTCCTGCTGCTGATCGGGGTCCAGAACGTCGGGCCGAAGGTCGCCCTGGCGGTGCTCTCGGGCGGTTCGGCGCGCGAGCTCGCCGCCGCGATCGCCTCTGGTGACTCGGCCCGCTTCCAGGCCGTCCCGGGAATCGGCAAGCGCACGGCGGAGCGGATCATCGTCGAGCTGCGCGAGAAGGTCGCCGATCCGCTGACCGACGAGATCGTCATCACGCGCACCTCCGACGACCCGCGCGCGCTCGCCCGCGAGGGCCTGGTCAGTCTGGGCTTCGACCCGCGCGAGGCCGAGGGGCTGCTCGCCAAGGCCGCCGGCACTACGCCCGAGCAGCTGATCTCCGCGGCGCTGAAGGCGGCGCGATGAGCATCGCCGCGATGCCCGGGGGCGAGGGATGAGCGGCATCCGCACACCCGGGGTCGAGCGCATCCAGGCGGCCGAGGCGGAGCCCGCGGAGGAGGAGCTGGACCGCTCGCTGCGGCCGCGCCGGCTCGAGGACTTCGTCGGCCAGGGCGCGGTCAAGTCCCAGCTCGGACTGTTCATCGAGGCCGCCCGCGCGCGCGGCGAGGCACTCGACCACGTCCTGCTGGCCGGCCCACCCGGCCTGGGCAAGACCTCGCTCGCCCAGATCGTCGCGCAGGAGCTGGGCGTCACCTTCGTCGACACCGCCGGCCCGGCGCTCGAGCGCAAGGGCGACATCGCGTCCTACCTGTCCTCGCTCGAGCCGCGCTCGGTGTTCTTCGTCGACGAGATCCACCGGCTGCCGCGTGCGCTGGAGGAGACCTTCTATCCGGCGATGGAGGACCGTCGCCTGCCGATCACGGTCGGCCAGGGCGCAGGTGCGCGCGTGGTCAACCTCGAGCTGCCCGAGTTCACCCTGATCGGCGCGACCACCCGCGCCGGGCTGCTGAGCACTCCGCTGCGCGACCGCTTCGGGGTCACCCATCGGCTCGAGCTCTACGAACCGGCCGAGCTCGGTCGCATCGTACGCCGCTCCGCGGGGATCCTCGGCGTCGAGATCGACGCCGACGGCGCCGAGGCGATCGCCGCGCGCTCGCGCGGGACCCCGCGCGTGGCAAACCGCCTGCTCAAGCGGGTGCGCGAATTCGCCGAGTGCCGCGGCGCCGGGCGCATCGACGCCCGCGTCGCCGACGAGGCGCTCGAGCTGCTGGAGGTCGACGAGCTCGGCCTCGACCGTCTCGACCGCGAGATCCTGCGCACGATCTGCGCGAAGTTCGGCGGCGGCCCGGTCGGGCTCTCGACGCTCGCCGTGGCGATCGGCGAGGAGCAGGACACCGTCGAGGACGTCTACGAGCCCTACCTGCTCCAGCAGGGGCTGATCATGCGCACGCCGCGCGGGCGCGTGACCACGCGGGCCGCCTTCGCGCACCTCGGGCTCGACCTCCCGCGGTCGGGCGCGGAGAGCCTGTTCTAGCGCCCGCCGCCGGGCGTCGGTCCGCCGCTACCCTGATCCCCCGTGCCGAATTTCATCTGCCCCAGCTGCGGTGATCGCAGCCTCTCGACCGAGCGCACCGCCGGCTTTCGCACCCGCGCCCGCGGCTGCAAGGAGTGCGGCTTTGGATTCCTGTTCGAGCTGCTCGACGACTACTACCCCGCGCCCAACGCCGCGTTCTTCCTGTGCGACCAGCAGGGCCGCCTGATCGGGGCCGGCCGCGGGGCGCGCGAGCTCACGGGCCTGGGTGACCTCGATGTGATCGGCCGTCCCGTCAACGAGGTCCTCGGGCTGCAGTTCGAGAACGGCGGCGACCACGTCGCCACCGCGCTCGAATGGGGCGTCAGGGTGCTCGACAAGCCGGTCGTCGTCAACGCCGAAGGCGATCGTCCCGAGCCGGCGAAGGCGGACATCTTCCCCGCCTACGACGACGACGGGGGGCTGCTGCTGGTGCTGACGCCGCGCCCGGGCGCCTGACCCCACGCCCACGATGACCTCGCGCAAACGCAACCTGTCGATCATCGCGCTCGTCGTGGCCCTGCTGGCCGCCTCGGCGTACGTGATCCTCGACAAGCGCACGGTGCTCGGGCTCGACCTGCGCGGCGGCGTCGAGCTCGTCTACGAGGGCCGCCCGACGCCGCAGGTGCCCGAGGTCACTCCCGAGGCGGTCGACGATGCGATCGAGACGATCCGCAAGCGCACCGACGCGCTCGGCGTCTCCGAGCCCGAGATCCAGCGCGCCGGCAACGAGCAGATCTCGATCGGGCTGCCCGACGTCGACAACGCCGACCGCGCGATCGAGCAGGTCGGTACGACCGCCCAGCTGCAGTTCTACGATTGGGAGCCCAACGTGCTCGGCGACCGCGGTCCCGACGCGCCGTTCGCGGGCACCAGCGCGCTCTTCGACGCCGTCGAGGTGGCGTCCGATGCAAAGCCAAAGGCGGAGCGAAACGACATCCCGCCGGGCGCCCCGGACGACCTCACGCGCGAGCAGGCCGACAGGCAGAACGACAGCTCGAAGGCCAAGCTCTACCTCTTCGGTCCGGACGACGAGCTGATCGCGGGCCCGGACTCGAGCTGCCAGGAGCTGCTGGCCGACTTCGAGGGGGTGGAGGGCGACCCGCGCTCGGCCGATCAGGTGCCCGAGGACAGCGACTGCCGTGACGAGCTGGCGCAGATCCCGCCAGGCGGGGCGACCGGCGACAAGCGCACGCCGAGCTTCGAGAGCGGCCCCCCGGGCGGCAGCCAGATCCGCAAGGTGCCGCAGGGCATCGTCGTGGTCGAGGGCGAGCGGGCTGAGAACCAGCCCGCGTCGGTGAGCAGGTTCTTCGTGCTCGAGGACGACTCCGAGCTGTCGGGCTCGGACATCGAGAACCCCGAGGCCAGCCAGGACCAGCAGACCCAGGAGCCCATCGTCACGATGGAGTTCACCGACGACGGGCGCGCCGCGTTCGCCAGCGTCACCAAGCGGATTGCCCAGCGCGGGGCGGAGGTGATCCTGCCTCCGGGTGCCAGCGAGCAGCAGCGCGACCAGACCCTGCAGCGCTTCGCAATCACGCTCGACAACGAGATCGTCTCGCTCGCGACGATCGACTACCGCGAGAACCCGGAGGGCATTGACGGCAGGACCGGCGCTCAGATCAGCCTCGGCACGGGGAGCGAAACCGGCACCGAGGACGCCCAGGACCTCGCGGAGAGCCTGCGCATCGGCGCGCTGCCGATCGAGCTGCGCCTGATCTCGCAGACCCAGGTCTCGGCCACGCTCGGCCAGCAGGCGCTCGACCAGGGTCTGCTCGCGGGCGGCGCGGGACTGCTGCTCACGATCATGTTCCTGCTCGTCTTCTACCGCGTGCTCGGCGGCGTCGCCGCGATCACGCTGGTGATCTACGCGATCCTGCTGTTCGCGCTGATCAAGCTGATCCCGATCACGCTGACGCTGCCGGGCATCGCCGGCACGATCCTCACGCTCGCCGTCGCCGCCGACGCGAACATCGTGATCTTCGAGCGCATCAAGGAGGAGGCGAGAGAGGGAAGATCGATCCCGGCCGCGATCGCCGGGGGCTATGCGAAGGCCCTGCGCACGATCGTCGACGCGAACGTCGTGACGATCGGCGTCGCGTTCATCCTGTTCACGCTTGCGACCTCGAGCCTCAAGGGCTTCGCCTTTACGCTCGGCGTCGGCACGATCGTCTCGCTGTTCACCGCGGTGCTCGCGACCTCGGCGATTCTCGGAGCCATGGCCCGCACGCGGCTGATCGGGTCGCGCTTCGCGATCGGCGCGCGCGAGAAGCCGCCGCGCAAGTTCGACTTCGTCGGCAAGTCGAAGTTCTTCTTCTCCGCCTCGGGTCTGATCCTCGTGGCGGGCGCGCTGGCGATCGCCGGCATCGGCATCAACTTCGGCATCGACTTCGAGTCGGGCACCCAGATCACGACGCCGATCCAGCAGGCCGCGAGCGTCGACGAGGTGCGCGAGTCGCTCGCGCCGCTCGACCTCGCCGATGCCGAGGTGCAGTCGGTCGAGAACCCCGAGGTCGGCGCCAACGTCTTCCAGCTCGAGACCCCGACGCTGGGCCCGGGGGAGGTCGACCGCGTCCGCGACGTGCTCGACGAGCGCTTCGGCCTCGAGCGGGCCGACTTCGCCGCGACCTCGATCGGCCCGACGTTCGGCGCGCAGATCGCCCGCACCGCCCTGATCGCGATCATCGCCTCGCTCGCGCTGATCTCGATCTACATCGGGCTGCGCTTCGAGGCCAAGTTCGCGGTTCCCGTGCTGATCGCGATCGCCCACGACATCCTGATAACGGGGGGCGTCTACGCGCTCGCGGGCCGGGAGGTGACGGCGTCGACGGTCGCGGCGCTGCTGACCATCCTCGGGTACTCGCTCTACGACACGATCATCGTGTTCGACCGCGTGCGCGAGAACGTGCCGCGCATGCCGCGCGCGACCTTCTCCCAGATCGTCAACCGCTCGATGTCGGAGGTCCTGACGCGGTCGCTCGCGACCAGCTTCTCGACGCTGATGCCGATCGGCGCGCTGACGCTGTTCGGCGGCGAGACGCTGCGCGACTTCGCCTTCGCGCTGCTCGTCGGCGTCGCCTCGGGCGCCTACAGCTCGATCTTCATCGCGGCGCCCGTGGTCACGCTGTGGAAGGAGCGCGAGCCGCTCTACGTGCGCAGGCGCAAGCTGCAGCTCGAGGAGCTCGGCCACGTGCCGGCGTTCGCGCCTGGCACCGCGGGCGAGCCCGAGGGTCCGCCCGACGAGGGCGGGGATGGCGACGCGAAGCGGCGCTCCCCGACCGCGACGGGGGTCGCGCGCGCTGCTGCGAC
>JBPCPD010000086.1:0-14543 GCA_050999535.1 Thermoleophilaceae bacterium | reverse complement strand
CGACTAGGCGCCGGCCCCGCGCCTCGCCGGTCGACCCTGAGTCTCGCTGGTAGATTGAGGGGATGAGCCACCCCGACAGCTTCGGTGCGCGCGACACCCTTGAGGTCGGCGGCGAGAGCCACGAGATCTTTCGCCTCGACGCGCTGCAGGCGAAGTTCGATGTCGCGCGGCTGCCGTACTCGCTGAAGGTCCTGCTCGAGAACCTGCTGCGCCACGAGAACGGCGAAGCGGTCACCACCGAGGCGATCGAGTCGGTCGCGACGTGGGCAGCCGCCGACGAGCCCTCCAAGGAGATCGCCTACTCGCCGAGCCGGGTGCTGATGCAGGACTTCACCGGCGTGCCCGCGATCGTCGATCTCGCCGCGATGCGCGACGCGATGGAGGAGCTCGGCGGCGATCCCTCCGCGATCAACCCGCTCGTCCCGGTCGAGCTGGTGATCGACCACTCGATTCAGGTCGACAACTTCGCCGAGCGCCTCGCCTTCCAGAAGAACGCCGAGCGCGAGTATGAGCGCAACCACGAGCGCTACGCCTTCCTGCGCTGGGGCCAGACAGCTTTCGAGGGCCTCTCCGTCGTACCCCCGAACACCGGCATCTGTCACCAGGTCAACCTCGAGTACCTCTCCACCGTCGTCACCGCGCGCGATGGCCAGGCCTTCCCGGACACGCTGGTCGGCACCGACTCGCACACGACGATGGTCAACGGTCTCGGCGTGCTCGGCTGGGGCGTCGGCGGGATCGAGGCCGAGGCGGCGATGCTCGGCCAGCCCGTCTCGATGCTGCTGCCCCAGGTCGTCGGCTTCCGGCTCGAGGGCGAGCTGCCCGAGGGCTCGACCGCGACCGACCTCGTGCTCACCGTCACCGAGGCGCTGCGCGAGCACGGCGTCGTGGGGCGCTTCGTCGAGTTCTTCGGCCCCGGCCTGGCCAACCTCCCGCTTGCCGACCGCGCCACGATCGGCAACATGAGCCCCGAGTTCGGCTCGACCTGCGCGATCTTCCCGGTCGACGCCGAGACCCTCCGCTACCTCGAGTTCTCGGGACGTCCCAAGGAGAAGATCGAGCTCGTCGAGGCCTACGCCCGCGAGCAGGGGATGTTCCACGACGACCGCAGCGAGGACGCCACCTACTCCGACACGCTCGAGCTCGACCTGTCGAGCGTCGTTCCGAGCCTTGCCGGACCCAAGCGCCCGCAGGACCGCGTCTCGCTCGACAGGGCCGGGGCGGACTTCCTCGGAGAGCTTTCGGACATGGCCGACGGCAAGCAGACGGACCACGGCGGCAACGGCGCCCGCCAGACCTTCCCGGCCTCGGACGCTCCCTCTTCGATGGCGGGGCAGGAGGACGACGAGGAGGACGGCGAGCCCGCCCACCAGCGCGGAAACGTGGCCACCGAAGTTGCCCGTTCGAGCGCCAAGGTCCGTTACGCCGGGCAGGAGTTCGACCTCGCCGACGGCGCGGTGGTGATCGCGGCGATCACGAGCTGCACGAACACGTCGAACCCGTCGGTGATGCTCGGCGCCGGGCTGCTGGCGCGCAATGCGCTGCAACGGGGCCTCGAGCGCAAGCCGTGGGTCAAGACGAGCCTCGCGCCGGGCTCAAAGGTCGTCACCGAGTACCTCGACCGCGCGCAGCTGACGGAGCCGCTGGCCGAGCTCGGCTTCAGCCTCGTGGGCTACGGATGCACCACCTGCATCGGGAACTCCGGGCCGCTGCCCGACGAGGTCTCGCAGGCGATCCAGGCGGAGGACCTCACGGTCTGCTCCGTGCTCTCGGGCAACCGCAACTTCGAGGGACGCATCCACCCCGAGGTGAAGCTGAACTACCTGGCCTCGCCGCCGCTGTGCGTGGCGTACGCGCTCGCGGGACGCATGGACGTAGACATCGTCAACGATCCGATCGGCCAGGACGCCGACGGCGAGGACGTCTACCTGCGCGACCTCTGGCCGTCCCGGCAGGAGGTCAACGAGGCGATCGAGTACGCCGTCCAGACCGACATGTTTCGCAAGAGCTACGGCGAGGTCTTCGAGGGCGACGACGCCTGGAAGGGGCTCGACACCCCGGAAGGCGACCGCTACGTCTGGGACGAGAGCTCGACCTACGTCGCGCGCCCGCCCTTCTTCGACGGCATGCCCGCCGACCCGCCCGCGGGCTTCGGCCAGGTCACGGGCGCGAAGGCACTGGCGCTGCTCGGCGACTCCGTCACGACCGACCACATCTCACCCGCGGGCGCGATCAAGCAGGAGACGCCGGGCGGTAAGTACCTGATCGAGAACGGTGTCGAGCAGCGCGAGTTCAACTCCTACGGCTCACGCCGCGGCAACCACGAAGTGATGATGCGGGGCACTTTCGCCAATGTGCGCCTGCGCAATCAGCTCGCGCCCGGCAGCGAGGGGGGCTACACGACCAAGGACGCAGAGCAGGCGTTCATCTTCGACGCTGCGATGGAGTACCAGGAGGAGGGGGTCACCCTCTGTGTGCTCGCCGGCAAGGAGTACGGCGCCGGTTCCTCACGCGACTGGGCCGCCAAGGGCCCGCGCCTGCTCGGCGTGCGCTTCGTGCTCGCCGAGAGCTACGAGCGGATCCACCGCTCCAACCTGGTCGGCATGGGCATCCTCCCGCTGCAGTTCCCCGACGGGGAGTCGGCGACGTCGGTGGGCCTGACGGGCACCGAGACCTTCGATCTCGACGAGCTCGAGGCGGACGCGACTTCGTTGAAGGTCACCGCGAGGCCTGCGGGCGAGGGCGCCGCGATCGAGTTCGACGCGCGGGTGCGGATCGACACGCCCAACGAGTGGCAGTACTACCGCCACGGCGGGATCCTGCACTTCGTCCTGAGACAGCTCCGCGACCGAGCCTGACGGCGGCAGGCCGGCGCTCGTCAGCGGCACCGGTTTCGGTCGGGCCCCCCTACGAGACGGACGCCGCGCTCTCGAGGAGGTGCACGAGATGCGAGCGCACGTCAGGCCACTCGGGCAGGGTGCACCGCACCGACGATCTCCTGGCGAGCACCGCAGATCCCCCTCTATCCGCTGACGCTGCGGCGGAACATCAGCCCGCAGACCAGCGCGATGATCGCCGCCAGCACGGGCAGGCCGGCCCCGGTCACGCCGACGACCGCGAGCACGACCCCGACGATTGCGATCAGTCCGAACGAGGCGGTGGCGAGGCCGAAGCGGTAGGCGCGCTGCTCGCGCACGCGGCGGGAGGGCCTGGACTCGAGTTCGCTCATGGGCACATCCTTGCAGGCGGCGGGCGTCTGCAAGGGTTGCGCCGGTGGGACGCATGTCCGGACTGCTCGGCCTCGGCGGCCGCGACATCGCGATCGACCTCGGCACGGCCAACACGCTCGTCTACGTCCGCGGCCAGGGCATCGTCGCCTCCGAGCCCTCGGTCGTCGCCCTCGACGAGCGCACCGGCGAGGTGCACGCGGTCGGCGCGGAGGCGCAGCGGATGATCGGTCGCACGCCGGCGTCGATCTCCGCGGTGCGCCCGCTGCGCCACGGCGTGATCGCCGACTTCGAGGTCACCGAGAAGATGCTGCGCTACTTCATCCGGCGCGTGCACCAGAACCGCTTCGCCCACCCGCGCGTGGTGATGTGCGCCCCGTCGGGGATCACCGGCGTCGAGAAGCGCGCGGTCGAGGAGGCGTGCCTGGCTGCGGGTGCGCGGCAGGTCCACCTGATCGAGGAGCCGCTGGCGGCGGCGATCGGCGCCGGGCTGGAGATCGGCGAGCCGACCGGGCGCCTGGTCGTCGACATCGGCGGCGGCACGAGCGAGGTGGCGGTGATCTCGCTCGGCGGGATGGTCGTCTCGCGCTCGGTGCGCGTCGGCGGCTACGAGCTCGACGAGGCGGTCGCCGCTCACGTCAAGAGCCGCCATAACCTCGCGATCGGCGAACGAACGGCCGAGGAGATCAAGCTCGAGCTGGGCTCGGCGGGCCCGCTGTCGCCCGAGCGCACGACCGGGCTGCGTGGTCGCGACCTGCTCTCGGGCCTGCCGCGCCAGGTCGAGATCGGCAGCGACGAGGTCCGCGAGGCGATCGCCGAGCCGCTCAACGCGATCGTCGACGCCGTCACCGACACGCTCGAAATCACGCCGCCCGAGCTCGCCGCCGACATCGCCCAGCAGGGGATCGTGCTCGCCGGCGGCGGCGCCCTGCTCGAGGGGCTCGCCGAACGGCTCGAGCGCGAGACCCACATCCCGGCCCGGCTCGCCGACTCGCCGCTGACCTGTGTGGTGCTGGGGTCGGGGCGCCAAATGGAGGAGGTCGAGGCGCTCGAGCGCGCCGAGCGGGCCGGTGCCGGTCAGCACGCGCGCGTCGGGCGCTGAGGCGGTTGCTCCGGTGCTCGCCCGATGAAGGGGTCCGGTGCTCGCCCGATCGACGATCGGGCTGCGCTCCTCCTCGCCGATCGCGAACGCGGCCTCGTTGACGAGCTGGCACACGATCCGGCGCAGCACGAGCCCTGGGGCGTCGCCGACCCACTCGGCCCGCAGGCCGAGCGCGGCCAGGAAGGACTCCGTCGCGCCCGCGGTGGCGTCGGAGGTCCCCGGCAGGCGCGTCGCCTCGGCCATCCGGGCGCTCGCCAGCGGGGGTCCGATCATGATCCCGGAGGCGTCGGCATCGCCGCACTGGGCGGCGAGGCTCGCCCTGCGGCAGGAGACGAGCGTCGGCGCATCCGCCGCATCGATCTCGAGGCCGAGCGCCAGCGCTCGCTCGCGCAGCTCCACCGGGGCGTCGATGAGCCGGACCGCCGGCGCGCCTCCCACCGGCGTCGGGTCGAACTCGAGCGGCTCCGGGTAGGTGCGCCGCGAGGGGGATCTGGGGAGCTGACGTGGCGCGCGTCCTGATCGTCGGCTGCGGCTGCCGCGGCCGCGCGCTGGCGGAGGCACTCGTCGCCGACGGGCACGCCGTGCGCGGCACGAGCCGCACCGAGGGGGGCCGCGCGGCGATCGCCGCCGCGGGTATCGAGGCCGCGGCCGCGGATCCCGACCGCGTCGCGACGGTGATCGCCCAGCTCCCGGGCGTGAGCGTCGTGTGCTGGCTGATGGCAAGCGCCGCCGGCGACGCCGAGCAGCTCGCGGATCTGCACGGCGCGCGCCTGGCGACGCTGCTCGAGCGCCTGGTCGACACGCCGGTGCGCGGCCTGGTCTACGAGGCGTCGGGCTCCTGCGCACCGGCGCTGCTGCGGGGCGGCACCGCGCTCGTCGAGGATGCCCGGCAGCGGTGGCACATGCCGGTCGCGGTCGTCGCAGCCGATCCTTCGCGGGCGCAGGAGTGGGTAGCCGCAGTGCGGGCGGGGGTCGCCGGTGTGCTCCACTAGGCCGGCGTCGGACTACGCGGGAGCGGGGTCATCGGCAATCGCCGAGGCGGTGCGCACATCGTCGACGCGGTAGCCCTCCCGGACGAACGCCTCGGCGAGGTGGCCGACCAGGCCGCGCAGGCCGCCGCCGCTGCGCGCGAGATCGAGCTGGCGCTGCGCGGCGGTACGGCCCGCCATCGAGGAGACCGTGCGCAGATGCGCGGCGCAGCCCAGGTCGCTCGCGTGGCTCGCGCAGGCCTCCAGCAGGCCACCGAGCAGCTCCAGCGCCGGCACCCGGATCTCGCGATCGGGATCGATCAGCTCCGCCTTCATGCCGTCGCGCGCGGCGATGAAGCGGTTCTCGTCGAGCGTCTCCTGGGTGCCGATGAGCTTCTCCGATTGGTAGCCCTGCTCGACTTCCAGGCGCGCGATGCACTGCACCAGAGCGGCCAGTGCCGCGGTCTCGGCGACCGTCGTCTGCGCGTCGAGGATGCGCACCTCGACGGTGCCGAAGCGCGGCTGGGGGCGCACGTCCCACCACAAAAAGGTCGGGTCGGGGAAGGCGTCGCAGCGGATCAGCAGGTCGACGGTCTCGGCCCAGTCGGCGTAGTCGCGGAACGCGCGCGGGATGCCGACGCGCGGGAAGGCCTGAAACAGGGGCGTGCGCGCCGAGCCGAGGCCCGTGTCGCGTCCCTGCCAGAAGGGCGAGTTGACCGACAGCGCCAGCAGCAGCGGGAGGTGGGCGCGCATGCGGTTGACGAGGCGGATCGCGTCCTCGGGGTCGGGCACGGCGACGTGGACGTGCAGCGCAAACGTCGGCTCGCGGCGGGCTAGCTCGCGCATGGAGCCGTAGACGAGCTCGTAGCGCGCGTCGCTGGAGACGACCGTCTCATGCCAGACGGTCGTCGGATGGGTGCCGGCGCTGGCGCACGCGAGCCCGAGCGGTATGAGCTCGGCCTGCAGACCGCGGCGCAGCCGCAGCAGCTCACGCTCAATCCCGCCCGGGCCCGGGTGCACGCCCGTGGTCAGCTCGAGCGCGGAGCGGTGGGTTTCGGGGGTGACGTGCTTGGCCAACTCCTCCGAGAGCCGCGGCAGGACGCGATCGACCTGCTGGGCCAGCGACCAGTCGTGGGGGTTGAGCAGCATCACCTCCTCCTCGGCGCCGAGCGTGTAGGCCACTCCCGACTGCCACTGCGCCCAGTCGGGGACGCCGGCCATCACGCGGCCCGCTCGTCGCGCGCGGCGATGCGCTGCCCGGCGGCGGCGACCAGGCCCTCGAACAGGGCGGCGTGCTCGGCGCGTGCCGTCAGGGTCTCGGCGTGCCACTGCACGCCGACCGCAAAGCCCCGGGCCGGCGACTCGACGCCCTCGATCACCCCGTCCGGTGACCAGGCGACCGCGCGCAGGCCGACGCCGAGCCTGTCGATCGCCTGGTGATGGAATGAGTTCACGCGTGCGTGGGTGGTGCCCATCAGCTCCGCGAGCCGGCTGCCCTGCGAGATCTCGACGGAGTGGGTGTCCTGATCACCGGCCAGCTGCTGGCGGTGGTCGATTGTAACGCCGGGGCGGTCGGGCAGGTGCTGGTGCAGGGTCCCGCCACGGGCGACGTTGAGCGCCTGCTGGCCGCGGCAGATGGCAAGCAGCGGCAGGCCCCGGGCGTCGGCGCAGCGCACCAGCTCGAGCTCGATGCGGTCGAGGTCGGGCTCGACCGGACCGAGCTCGCTGTGACGGTCGCGGCGGTAGAGCGCGGGGTCGAGGTCGGGTCCGCCCGAGAGGCAGATGCCGTCGAGGCGGGTGAGCATCGGCTCGAAGGCGTCGGAGTCCAGCGGCGGGATGACGACAGGCAGCCCGCCGGCCGCCTCGATCGCGGTGAGGTAGGTCAATCCGAGTGCCATCTCGCGCCGCGGGGGCTCGCCCTGCGGGGTCTGGTCGACCTTCTCGGCGAGACGGACCTCGGAGGTGGTGACTCCGATCAGCGGCCTCACGCGGGCGCCGGTGTGCCGGTGGCCCGTCGGAGCCCAGGGGGCAGCGACCGCGCAGCGAGGGTGCGGCTCATGAGCCCACGCTAGGCGCGCGCCGCCCGGCGGTCAACCGCCATAGTGTCCAACCGGTCGCACCACCGTGTCCGGGGGCTGCGTGAGCCCGACCGTCCCTGCTATGAATAGTCTGAATCCCGACTGAGTTTCGCCTATTGGAGGATTGACCGAATGGCCGATTACGCAAAGGACGTGCTCGTCGACACGCAGTGGGTCGAAGACCACCTGGACGATCCCTCGATCCGCATCGTCGAGGTCGACGAGAACCCCGCGCTCTACGCCGAGGCCCACATCCCCGGCGCGATCGGCTTCGACTGGAAGACCGACCTGCAGGACCAGGTCAAGCGCGACTTCCTCGACCCGCAGGCATTCGGCGAGCTGTTCGGCTCACGCGGTATATCCAACGACCACACCGTCGTGCTCTACGGAGACCGCAACAACTGGTTCGCCGCCTACACCTACTGGTACCTCAAGTACTACGGTCACGACGCGGTCAAGCTGGTCAACGGCCCGCGCGAGAAGTGGATCTCCGAGGGCCGCCCGACCTCGACCGACGTGCCGGCCCACGAGGCCGCGGGCTTCACGGCCCAGCCCGGTGACGACGCGATCCGCGCCAAGCGCGACGAGGTCCTGACCGCCCTCGACGAGGGGACGAGCATGGTCGACGTGCGCTCGCCACAGGAGTTCTCAGGTGAGCTGATAGCGATGGCCGGCTACGAGAACGAGGGCGCCCAGCGCTCCGGCCACATCCCCGGCGCCGCCTCGGTGCCGTGGGCGCAGGCCGTCGCCGAGGACGGGACGTTCAAGTCGGCCGACGATCTGCGCGAGCTCTACGAGGGTAAGGGCGTGCTCGGCAAGACCGACGAGGTCATCGCCTACTGCCGCATCGGCGAGCGCTCCGCGCACACCTGGTTCGTGCTCCACGAGCTGCTCGGCGAGGACCGGGTCAAGAACTACGACGGCTCCTGGACGGAATGGGGCAACCTCGTCGACGTGCCGATCGAGCGCGACGTCTAGAGCAGCGGCGCGAGTCGCTCGAGCAGGTGCTCGACGATCCGCGCCGTTGCACCCCAGACGAAGTGCCCGTCGACCGTGTAGGTCGGCGTCTTGATCGGTACGCCGCGGCGCCACAGGCGCTTGTCGGCGTGTCCCGCGATCAGCTCGGGCAGCGAGAACTCGAGCACCTCGGCCACCCCGGACTCACGCGGGGACCACACGTGGCCGGCCGCGATCGATCCGACGAACGAGAAGACGCGGTAGCCGGTCACCAACGTGCCGACCGGGGGTAGGGCGCCCACCAGCTCCACCGCCGCGGGATCGAGGCCGATCTCCTCCTCGGCCTCGCGCAGCGCGGTGGTGCGCAGGTCCTCGTCGGGCTCGTCCTGGCGCCCACCGGGAAACGAGATCTCGCCGGCATGGCGGCGCAGGTCGCCCCGCCGCTCGGTGAAGACGGCGACCAGCTCGTCCTCGCGGGGGTAGAGGGCAATCAGCACCGCCGCATCGGTCGAGCCCGGCGCGTCCATCGCAGCCGCCTGCGCGGGCGAGAGCAGCAGTCCACGGAGATCGCCGTCGGAGACCACCACCCGCAGCGGTCAGACCAGCTCGACCCGCTCCTCGAACATGACCTCGCCCTCGAGCGTGCGGTGCACCGGACACTTGGCGAGCACCTGCATCAGCTTCTCGCGCTGGTCGTCGGGCAGCTCCTTGGGCAGCCGCACGTCGATCCGAAACTTCGTCGGCGAGCCGCGCTGGGCGGGCTCGTAGTCGACGTCCACGGTCACCTCGCCGACGTCCCACCCCTGGCGGCGCGCGTACATCTCCATCGTGATCGCGCTGCAGGAGGCCAGGCTCGCGGCGAGCAGCTCCTGCGGGTTGGGCCCGCCGTCGTCGCCGCCATGCTCCTCGGGCTCGTCAGAGGTCAGGTGATGGCGCCCGACCTCGAGGTCGTGGCGAAAGCTGTTGCCGGCGCGGTGTGCAGTGGCTCGCATGCTCATGATCCTCGACTTCTCCCGAGGAAGAGCTCCGGATCATCCTCGTCGGCGAATCGCGCCAGCGCATAGACCGCGTCGGAGACGCGGTTGAGATAGCGGAGCACCGTGTCGTCGGCCAGCTCGCCGCGCTGCGCGAGCTCGGTGACCCGGCGCTCGGCGCGGCGCACCGCGGTGCGGGCGATGTCGAGCCGTGCCGAGAGCTCGGTGCCTCCGGGCACGACGAACTTCGGCGGTAGGTCGACGCGGTCCATGTAGCGGTCGATGACGTCCTCGAGGCGCTGCACCATCTCGTCGGTGACCTTCGATACGCCCGGCTCGAGGCGTCCCGCCGCCTCGGGCGCGGTCGCCAGCTCGGCGCCGGCGACGAACAGCTCCTCCTGCAGGGTCAGGATGTCCTCGTAGAGCTTGCCGCCGCGCTCCGCCGCGGCGCGGCAGGCGCCGAGCTCGGAGGCGGCCTCGTCGACGGATCCGTAGGCCTCGGGGCGCCCGGAGGCCTTGCCGACGCGACCCCCGTACCAGAGGCCCGTCGAGCCGTCGTCGCCCGTGCGCGTGTAGATCTTCATCGGGGTGCCTTCCTACTCGAGGGTGCCGTCCTACTCGAGGACATTGAACACCAGACCGGTCGGCACCTTGGGGTAGAAGAAGGTCGACTTCGGCGGCATCGAGACGCCGGCCTCGGCGATCTCGCGCACCTGCTCGACCGGCGTGGCGCGCATGAAGAAGCCGGCGTCGGCGCGGCCGGTCTCGACCGCGTCGAGCGCATCCTCGCGGTCCTTCGAGTAGCCGAGTCCGCGCAGGTGCGAGACATCGTCCTCGCTCATGCCCAGCGCACCCTTGAGCACGATCGCCTCGAGCACCGCGGTTTCGAGCCGACGGAAGGCGGCGGGCATGCCCTCCAGCGCGGCGTCGGCGATCGCCTGGTCCTTGAGCGTGAGCCGGTAGGGCTGGCGATGGAAGGAGTCGATGTAGCCGAGCGTGACCGTGCCGCCGGGCTGCCCGGGTGGCGGCTCGATCTGCCCGCGTTCGACCGGCTCGACCTCGAAGTCGCGCATCAGCGCCGCCCGGATCGCCTGCTGCTTGTCGGTGTCGCCGGCGAGCCCGGTGAGCAGGCGGTGGGTGGGGAAGATGGTCAGCCCGGGGTCGGAGAGCGGGCACAGCAGCATCAGCACCCAGCGGTGCTCGCCCTCGCCGCCGACCTCGTCGGCATAGACGCGCGCCGTCTCGTAGCGGTGGTGGCCGTCGGCGATCAGCAGCTCGGCGTCGGCGAGCGCTACCTGCAGGCCTTCGATCGCCTCGCCGTCGGCGATCCGCCAGAGCGTGTTGGCGTTGCCCTCATGGTCGGTTGCGTGTGCGAACGGCTCGCCTGCGGCCGCCCGGGCGAGCGCGTCGCGTGCCTGGTCGCCGGGATCGTCGAAGAGGCTGAAGATCGGCGAGAGGTTGGCGCGCGTCGCGCGCGTCAGCGCGAGGCGGTCCTCACGCGGACCGGGGTGCGTGCGCTCGTGTGGACGGATGCGGCCCGGCCCGTACTCCTCGACGCGCACCCGAGCGAACAGCCCGGTGCGAACACGCTCGCGGCCGTCGGGCCCGCGGTAGCGCTGCTCGAGCGCCCACAGGGCGGGCTCGGACTCGCCCACCAGCACACCCTGCCCGCGCCACGTCTCGAAGGTCTCGCCGGCATGCGCGTACGGATCGCCCCCGCCGGGTGCCTCGGGGAGATCGACCTCGACGATGTTGAACGGGCTGCGCCGCAGCAGCTCTGCGCGCAGCGGCGCGTCGATCACGTCGTAGGGCGGCGCGATCACGGCCTCGAGCGATCCGACCGAGGCGAGGTCGTAGCGCAGCGTCTTGAGCGGTTGGACGTCGGCCACGGCTGCGGCACCCTACCGCCCGGCTTGACCGCACGGCGGGCTCGCGGCACCACCCGCGGGGGGTCTACGCCTAGACTGGGGCTGTCGCGGGGCGTAGCGAAGCCTGGTATCGCACCTCGTTTGGGTCGAGGGGATCGTCGGTTCAAATCCGGCCGCCCCGACTGCGGCGTCCTTGAACCATCCGCGAGAGAGATGCTTGGGCGGAGGGCTTCGCGTTGACCGGTCCGCGCGCGGTAGGTGGCGGAGCAGTCAGGCGCTCTGCGAGTGAGAGCGCCTGGTTTGAGCACCTGATCGACGTCAACGACGCCTTGCTCGTGATCACGAGCAGCGAATTCCCCACCTCTCGCAGCCGCGCTGGGCTGGACCCTCGGGAGGCGGTGCACGCTTGACGCCGGAGCCCTCATCGGAGACCCAGGACTGAGCCCAGCCTGCCGATGAGGTCAACGGCCTCGGCCGACCATAACTTGGCACCCGCCGGCCGTCCCGCAACGGAATCCAATCTGGTCGCCTCTGGCGCGCACAGCTTGGATCTCGGTTCGTCGAGGGCCGCGCTTGCCAAGTTGTGGTCGCTTGGCGCCGAGCGAACCGCTCCCATTGCCGACAACAGCGACAATGCACGCTGGCCCCCGTAGCTCAGGGGATTAGAGCGGCTGCCTTCTAAGCAGCGGGTCGCAGGTTCGAATCCTGCCGGGGGCGTCCATGCCAGCAGGATCGGAACCTGCGACATCGCTCGCCGTCCCGGCTCACTGGGTTCGAATCCTGCCGGGGGCGTCGATGCGGGCCGGGCAGTTCCGGCGGCCCGACCGGCGCGTCGTCGATACCGTTTCGCCGTCATGGCAGACGCCGAGGACCCTCGCACCACGGGCATCGCCCCGGCCGATCTCCAGCTCTGCCTGCGCGTGCTCGCGGAGGTGGACGAGCTCCCGTCCGAGCATCCCGACGCGGTGGCGCTCCAACGCGCGACCGCCCGCCTCTACAAGACGGTCAAGCTGCGGCGCCGGAGCGAGCGCCGCCGGGCCGTGCTCGCCGCCGACGCGGCGGTGACCGCGGCGACGGCGACGGGTGCCCCGGGAAGGATCGACGACGAGACCCGGGGTCTGCCGCTGGTGCCCGGCACGACCGGGGCCACCGCAGGCACCCTGCTCCAGTCGCGCGCGTGCTACGTGTGCAAGGACCGCTACGTCGCCGTCGACGCCTTCTATCACCAGCTCTGCCCGTCGTGCGCCGCGGACAACCATGCTCGTCGCGACGCGCGCACCGACCTCAGCGGACGGCGCGCGCTGCTCACCGGAGGCCGCGCGAAGATCGGCATGCACATCGCGCTGCGCCTGCTGCGCGACGGCGCGCAGACCACGATCACGACCCGTTTCCCCAACGACGCCGTCCGACGCTTCACCGCCATGCCCGACAGCGGGCAGTGGCTGTCGCGCCTGCACGTCGTCGGCATCGATCTGCGCGACCCGGCGCAGGTGATAGCGCTGTGCGACTCGGTCGGCGAGCAGGGCCCGCTCGACATCCTGATCAACAACGCCGCCCAGACCGTGCGCCGCTCGACCCACGCATACGCGCCGCTCGCCGAGGCCGAGTCAGCGCCGCTGCCGGCGGGCGAGCTCCCGCGGATGACGACCTTCGGCGACCCTGGCGACGCCCACCCCGCGGCGCTCGAGGCGGCTCAGGGCGGGCACTGGACCCCGACCCCGCTCGCGCTGACCGCGCTGGCGCTGACCGCGGGCTCGGCCTCACCCGAGCGGGTCGCCTCCGGGACCGCGATCGATGCCGGTGGCCTGGTGCCCGACCAGCGCCCGGACAACAGCTGGAGCCGGCAGGTGGACGAGATCGACGCGACGGAGCTGCTCGAGGTCCAGCTATGCAACGTGACCGCCCCCTTCACCCTCGTAGGTCGCCTGCGCGCCGCGCTGGCCGCCGCGAGCGCGCGGCGGACCTACGTCGTCAACGTCTCTGCGATGGAGGGTCAGTTCGGCCGCGGCTACAAAGGTCCCGGCCACCCGCACACCAACATGGCCAAGGCGGCGCTGAACATGCTCACGCGCACCAGCGCCGAGGAGATGGCGGGCGAGGGCATCCTGATGACCAGCGTCGACACAGGCTGGATCACCGACGAGCGGCCCCACCCCCAGAGGATGCGCCTCGCCGCGGAGGGGTTCCACGCGCCGCTGGACCTGGTCGACGGCGCCGCACGGGTATACGACCCGATCGTCCGTGGCGAGTCCGGCGAGGATCTGTACGGCTGCCTGCTCAAGGACTACCGCCCTGCGCCCTGGTGATCGCCCGGTCGGCCGCGAGCGCGTTAGGCTGCGCCGGTGCGGCGGGGCCTGGGAGTACTTGCGTCGATCGTCACGGTCATCACCGCCTTCGTCGCCGTTGTCCTGGCGCTCGGGATCGTCCTGATCGTGCTCGGGGCCAACAAGGAGAACGGCCTCGTGATCGTCGTCATCGACGTGGCCCGCTTCGTCGCAGGGCCCTTCCATACCCTGTTCGATATCGAGGCGCTCAAGCAGCGCATCGCGATCAACTGGGGGATCGCGACCGCGATCTACGCCGCCCTCGGGCTGTTCGTGGCCGCCCAGCTGCGCAACGCCGCCGCGCCGCGCGCGGTCAAGAAGAAGTAGCCGGCTCGGTCAGCGACTCCCACCACGAGCGCCAGCGGCGCTCCACCTCCTCGGCGCCACCTCGGCCGCGCCCTGGGTGGCGCCCGCGCCCCCGCCTCCGAGTAGCCTGCTCGTCATGTCAACCTCGCTCGTCACCGGGGGCGCCGGCTTCCTCGGCTCGCACCTGTGCGACTACCTGCTCGAGCGCGGTCACCGCGTCATCTGCGTGGACAACCTGGAGACCGGCTCGCTGCACAACATCGCGCACATCTCCTCGGGCGCGGAGTTCGACTTCCGCATGCTCGACATCACCCAGCACTACGAGATCGACGAACCGATCGACTTCGTCTACCACATGGCCTCGCCTGCGAGCCCGATCGACTACGCGCGGCTGCCGCTGCACACGCTCAAGGTCGGCGCCTACGGCACCCACAACTCGCTCGGGCTCGCCAAGGTCAAGCGCGCGCGCTTCCTGCTGGCGTCGACCTCGGAGGTAGAGGCCAGGAGGAAGCGGGCGCGCTTGGCTTTGGCCAGGCCCAGCGAGTTGTGAGTGCCATAGGCGCCGACCTTGAGCGTATGAAGCGGCAGCCGCGCGTAGTCGATCGGGCTCGCCGGCGAGGCCAGGTGAAAGACGTTGTCCACGTGCCCGTCGATGTGGAAGGGCTCGGTGAGGTCGTGCTGGATGAACTCGAAGGCCTCGTCGCGAATGTGCTCGACGTTTTGCAGCGAGCCCGTGTCG
>JBPCPD010000142.1:0-4684 GCA_050999535.1 Thermoleophilaceae bacterium | reverse complement strand
CGCCGCCTGCCTGCTGCTGCTCTACGAGCTGCTCGGCGAGGAGCAGGGCGTCGACTCCAAGCAGCTCAAGGGCACGACGCAGAACGACATCCTCAAGGAGTACATCGCGCGCGGCAACTTCATCTATCCGCCCGAGCCCGCGATGCGCCTGACCACCGACCTGTTCGCCTACTGCCATGAGAAGATCCCGAGCTGGAACACGATCTCGATCTCCGGCTACCACATGCGCGAGAAGGGCTGCTCGGCCGTCCAGGAGGTCGGGTTCACGCTTGCCAACGCGACCGCCTACGTGCAGGCGGCCATCGACGCCGGCCTCGAGGTCGACGAGTTCGGCCCGCGGCTGGCGTTCTTCTTCAACTGCCACAACAACGTCTTCCAGGAGGTGGCCAAGTTCCGCGCCGCCCGCCGCATGTGGGCGCGGATCATGGTCGAGCGCTTCGGCTCGAAGGACCCGAAGGCGCAGACGATGCGCTTCCACACCCAAACCGGCGGCGTGACCTTGGCGGCAAAGCAGGTCGAGAACAACATCGTGCGCGTGGCGCTGCAGGGCTTCGCCGCCGTCTGCGGCGGGACCCAGTCGCTGCACACCAACGGCTACGACGAGGCGCTGGCGCTGCCGACCGAGCGAGCCGCGCGCACCGCGCTGCGAACGCAGCAGATCCTCGCCCACGAGTCAGGCGCCACCGACACCGTCGATCCGTTCGCCGGCTCCTATTTCGTCGAGGCGCTGACCGACCAGATCGAGACCGGCGCCCAGGGCCTGATCGACAAGGTCGAGGAGCTCGGCGGCTCGGTGCAGAGCATCGCCTTCATCCGCGCCGAGGTCGAGGAGTCGGCCTGGGGCTACGAGGAGCGCTACCGCCAGAAGCAGGACATCGTGGTCGGGGTCAACGAGTACACGACCGAGGAGAAGGAGGAGGTCGAGACGCTGCGCGTCGATCCCGAGTCCGAGCGCGAGCAGGTCGAGCGCCTGGCGGCCTTCAAGGCCGACCGCGACGGCGATGCGGTCGAACGCCGGCTCGCCGAGCTGCGCGCGGCGTGCGACGGCGAGACAAACCTGCTCGAGCCGATCCGCGCCGCGCTGAAGGACCACTGCTCGCTCGGCGAGGTCTGCGGCGTGATGCGCGAGGAATACGGGGAGTACTCCGAGGCTTGAGCGCGCCTGCCTCGCCGCGGGGTGGGCCGCGCGGCGGGCTCGGCGCCCGGCACGCGCTCGTCGCGTTCACGGTGATCGCCGCGGCGCTGCGCTTCGCGACGCTCGACGTGCAGAGCTTCTGGTTCGACGAGGCCGCGACGGTGGGGGTGCTCGACCGCTCCTTCGGCGCGATGCTCGCGGCGATCCCGCGCGGCGAGTCGACACCGCCGCTCTACTACGTGGTCGCGTGGCTGTGGTCGCAGCCGTTCGGGCTCGGCGAAGCCGGGCTGCGCTCGCTCTCCGCACTGTTGGGCACCGCCACCGTGCCGGTCGCCTTCGCGGCGGCGCGCAACCTGGCCGGGAGACGCGTAGGGCTGTGGGTCGCGGCGCTCGCGGCGGTCAGCCCGTTGCTGGTCTGGTACTCGCAGGAGGCGCGCTCCTACGCCCTGCTGGTGCTTCTCGGGGCGCTCGCGCTGTGGCTGTTCGCGCGGCTGCTGCGCGTGCCCGACGGGCGGGACGCGGCGCTGTGGGCGCTCGTCAGCGCGCTCGCGCTCGCGACGCACTACTTCGCGCTCTTCCTCGTGGTTGTGCAGGCGCTGTGGCTGCTGCTCGCGGTGCCGCGGCGGCTGGCGCTGCCCACGGTGGGGGCGGTCGGCCTCGCCGCGGCGGCGCTGCTGCCACTTGCGCTGCGCCAGCAGCGGGCGGAGCTCGCCGGGTTCATCGACGACGGCTCGCTCGCGGTGCGAGTGGTGCAGGTGGTCAAGCAGCTCGCCCTGGGCTACGACTCGCCGGTCGAGCCGCTGACGGCCGGGATCGCGGTGGCAATCGTCGTGGTCGGGGCGGCGCTGGCGCTGCACGGCGCCGTCGCCGAAGCCGTTCGCGTGTGGCGCGCGGCCAGGGCTCGTCGGGAGCCGCCCCCGCGGAGCCCCACCCCGACGGCGCCGCGCGTCCGTGCAGCGAGCGGCGTGCGAATCGCCGTGGCGCTCGGTGGCGCGGCTGTGGCGCTGCCGGTGCTGTTGGCGCTCACGGGGACGGACTACGTGCTCACCCGCAACGTGATCCTCGCGTGGCTGCCGCTGGCGGTCATCGTCGTGGCCGGCCTCGCGTCGGCCGGGCGCGTCGGAGTCGCCAGTCTCGCCACGCTCGCCGTGCTGACGCTGGCGGCGACCGTGGGCACGGCGCTCGTACCGGGCTGGCAGCGCGATGACTGGCGCGGCGCCGCGACGGCGATCGGCGAGCCGGCCGCGCGTGCGATCGTCGTCACCGAGCCCTCGCAGGCGGTTCCGGTGGAGCTCTACCGCGAGCGCGCCGCGGATCCGCCGGTCGATCCGCTTGTCGTCGAGGAGGTCGTGGCGCTCGCTCGGCGTGACGGCGCCACGGCCGTCTCGCCCGGCGCCGAGGTGATCGCGTCGCTGGGGTTGCGGGTGGCCGAGCGTCGCGTCGAACCGACCTACGAGCTGCTGCGCCTCGTACCCGAGGCGGGACCGGTGACGATCAGTGCGGCGCAGGCGCTGGCACTTGGGCTGGACATGGCCGAGCGCCCGTCGGCGCTGCTGGCGGAGCCGGCGCGCGGCGAGCCGGGCGCCTCAGGCGAGCGCGACGCCCCCGCGGAGCCGAGCTCAGCGGGCAGATGACCGCCGCCGACCGCACGCCGCCGCGAGGTGCCCGCGCGATCGCACTCCCCTACCTGCTCGCAGGCGTCCCGATCGTCGCAGCGTTGCTCGCGTGGTGGGGCGAGGCCTACTGGAGCTACTCCGACGGCGTCTACCTGCTGACGGCGCGGACGCTGGATGGCGGCCTCTATGCGGAGGTGGCCGCGGCCCAGCCCCCGCTGCTGTTCGGGCTCGGCAGCGCGGTCCTGAGCGTCAGCGACTCGGTCCTCGCGGTGCGGGCGGCGCTGGCGCTTGCGACGCTGGCGACCGGCTGGCTGGTCGCGCTCTGCGTCTGGCGGCTGACCGCCGGCCGCACGGCTTCCGCGCTCGCCGGCCTCGCGGCGCTGGTCACGCCCTGGCGGTTGCACGAGTCGCTGACGCTCACGCCGGAGTCACTGGCGGCGCCCCTGCTGCTGGGCGCCGCCCTGCTGGCAGCCGATCAGCGGCGGCGGCGCGGAGCACTCGCGGGCGGCGCGGCTGCAACGGCGGCCTGCTTCAAGCTCGCGTTCCTCGTGCCCGCCGTCGCGCTTGCCTGCGGCGCTGCGGCGCGGCGGCACTACGCGACCTCCGCGTCGCTGACCGCCGCCGCCTTCGGCACCCTGGCGCTGGCCCTGTACGGCGGGGCGATCGTCGAGAACGTCCTGACCGCGCAGGCGCAGACGGGTGCCCGCGGACCGGGCGCCGTCGGGCCGCTGCTGGTCCAGGCCGCCTGGAACCTCGCGCCGCTGCTGCTGCCGGCCGGGCTCGCGTGGCGGCTGCGGGCGCGGCTGGCAGACCTTGCGCTCGTGCGCTGCCTGGGGGCGCTGCTGATCGGCGAGCTGCTGCTGGTGCCGACTGTGCTCAAGCAGGGAACGTCGCTGAACCTGCTCGCCGTCGTCGAGCCGACCGCCGTCGTGCTCGCGGCCGGCGGTGTCGTCGCGCTGCTGCGCGGCGCACGGAACCCGGGATCGGCCACCGTTCCAAGAGCAGCGGTCGCAGCGGTCGCGGCGTGCGCGGTGACCGCCGGCCTGCAGTCGGCGTCGCTCCTGCTCAGCCCCGACGATCCGGGCCTGTTCGCGCGCCCCTTCTCGGCGCTCGCCTACCAGCGCACGCTGTCCGGCGAGGAGGTCGACGCCGCAGTGGCGCGCGCCCAGGCCTGCCCGCCCGATGTCGCCTACTCGGGCCCGCCGTACCTCGCGTTCATGGCCGGCCGCTCGATGCCCGCCGCCCAGCCCGACCAGTTCATCCTCGCCCGCGCCCGGGTACATGCCACCAAGCTCTCGAACGCGCAGGCGGACGTGCCGCGCTGCCCCTGAGCGGGGCGCTCGCTGCAGCATCGCACCCATCCGCTCCGGCGGGCTGCCGGCCGGAAGGACTAACCCCGGCGAGAGGCGAACCCGATGAGCGATGTCCGACCTCACCGTTGCACGCACCCTCGTCAAGTCCCCGCCCGAGCTCTGGTCCGAGCTTCGCGAGGCGGAGAGCCTCGCCAAGCACCTCGGCGAGTTCGGGGAGATCCGTATCACGCGGGTCGATCCCGAGACCGCGGTCGCCTGGGAGGGCGAGCATGTCAGCGGCACCGTGGAGATCGAGCCCGCGGGCTGGGGGACGAAGGTGACGCTGACGGCGGAGGTGGCGCAGAGCGGGCAGCCGGCGCCGAACGCAGCCCCGGCGCAGGCGCCGAGCGGGCAGCCGGCGCCGAACGCAGCCCCGGCGCAGGCGCAGAGCGAGCCCGAGCCCCAACCGACCCGGGCTCGACCAGATGCCCCGGGTGCCCACGAGCCGCTGGGCGACGAGCTCGACCGCATCGCCACGCGCGCGCACGCCTCGTTCTGGGACCACCTCGACGACTGGCCCCAGGCCGAGCCGAGCGAGGGTACGCCCGGCGCTCAGGCGACCGCGGCCGCCGCTGCATCCC
>JBPCPD010000215.1:0-7374 GCA_050999535.1 Thermoleophilaceae bacterium | reverse complement strand
TCTCGGCCCAGGCACGATCCTCGTCGGTAAGGCCAACGCAGTCGACGATCACGAAGTGGTCCTTGATTACGCCTTCCTCTCGAGCACCGGGGGTGACGGCCCAGAACTCGTGCCTGTCCATCTTCCGCACACCGCGACCCTTCATCTGCTCCCAGTAGGCCCTGCTCTGCACCATGCGCAGAACCAGCAGGCACTCAACCGGCTTGATGTCGGTGCCCGTCGAGATCTGATCGACGGAGACCGCGATGCGAAAGCGCGGATCGGTGCGGAAGTCCTGGATGTGCTGCTGCGCCGAGCCCTCGGTCCGGTAGGTGATCTTCTTGGCGAACTCCGAGCCGCGGCCGAACTCCTCGCGGAGGATCCGCAGCACGTCCTCGGCGTGGGTTTCGTGCTTGCAGAAGACGACCGTCTTCGGGATTTCGGAGCGGGCGGGGAAGATCTCGGTCAGGACCTTGTCGCGGAAGGTGCGGACGACGGTCCGGATCTGGTCCTCCGCGACGACGGCCCGGTCGAGCTTGGCCGCGTCGTAGGTCAGCTCGTCCTCCAGCTCCTTGAGCGACTGCTCGCGCGTCAGCCGGTCGCGCACGCGGACCCACTCCCCGGCGCCGACCGAGGCGCCCGCCTTCGAGACCTCGGTCTCGATGCGGTAGACGGTGTAGTCGACGTTGACCTTGTCGATCACCGACTGCTCGTAGGAGTAGGGCGCGACCACGTTGCCCCGGAAGTAGCCGTAGGTGAACTTCGACGGCGTCGCCGTCAGGCCGACCAGGAAGGCGTCGAAGTAGTCGAGCACCTGGCCCCAGCGGCCGTAGATCGAGCGGTGGGCCTCGTCGGTGAAGACGAAGTCGAACAGCTCGATCGGGATGGCCGGCTGGTAGCTGACCGGGAGCTGCTCGAGATCCTGGTCGCCACCGAGGCGCTCGAAGACCGACTCCTCCTCAAGGCCCTCGGCCAGCTCGTCCTCGTTGAGCAGCATCGAGTAGAGCCGCTGGATCGTGGTGATGACGATGTTGGCCGCCGGGTCGATCCGATTCGAGCGCAGCAGCTGGACGTTGTAGAGCTCGCCGAGCTTGCGCCCGTCGTCGGGCGTGACGTAGTTGCGGAACTCGCGCAGGGCCTGCTCGCCGAGGTTGATCCGGTCGACGAGGAAGAGGCCGCGCTTGGCGCCGCCGTAGCGCAGCAGGCGGTAGCCCTGGGCGCAGGCGAGGAGCGTCTTGCCCGAGCCCATCGTCTGCGGGGTCAGCGTCCGCAGGTGGTTGGAGGCGAATGACCGCTCCAGGCCCTTGATCGCCGCGACCTGGTTCGCCCGCAGCCCCGCCTCGATCAGCGGCGGCATCTGGCGCAGCCGCTGGCGCATCGTCTCGCCGCTCTTGGCGATCTCGATCAGCGTCTCGGGACGCTGGAAGTGAAAGACCTCACGCGGCGCGTAGTCCGGGTCGAGGCGGTTGGCGAACCAGCTCTCCTTGCCCGTGCTCATGTAATGAAAGGGGAGCGGCTGGCGCCAGGCCGGGATGCCGCGTTTGGTCGCGGTCTGCCGGAAGCCCTCAGTGTAGCGGTCGGACTGCGACTCGACGCCGAGCAGCGGCGTCCCGTCCTTCTTGGCCTCGATCGTCCCCAGCGCCTTGCGGTCCCCGTAGAGGAGGTAGTCGGCCGGACCGGTCGCGGTGCGAAACTCGCGCACCGCCACGCCACGCCCGGCGGAGAGGTCGATCGCCTCGAAGTCCTGCACGACCCAGCCGGCGGCCTCGAGCTTGCGGTCGATCTCCACCCGTGCCCGCTGCTCCGGCGTGAGCCCCCCGATCACGCTGTGACCGTACCCCGGATCGCCGCAGCGGGGCGAGATCGCGCTGCTCCCGCCTTGGGGAAGTATGGGACCGCTCCGTCAGCGCGAGCTCGCAGCGTGGATGACCTTCTTCGCCGCCGAGGTCGTGAACGGCCGCGTGCCGGACGAGCCCCGGTTCTTCGCGGCGCTGGTCTTGGTCTCGGAGGCCGCCGCCGCGCGGGACCGTGCGACGCTCGCGCTCACCCACGAGGCGTGCCGCAGCCTTCGCGAGAATCTGCCCCAGCACCCGTCGCGAGCGGTCTGGGAGGGAAGGCTGTGGGCGGTCGAGACCCTCGCGTGGCTGGGTGGGGAGGGCCCGGGTGGCCAGTGAACCGGGGCTCGCCCTCACGCCACCCGTTCGATGCCCGGATAGGCGTCGAAGCCGCGGTCGAAGGTCATGATGCGATCGATGCCGTGCTCCGCCATGGCTGCCAGGTGGATGGCATCGCGTGCCGAGAGGGTCGTGTAACGCAGGACGATGTCCTTGGCGCCCTCGGCGACGGCGCGGTCGATCGGCATCACCTCGTCGACTGTCTCGAGGAGGGCGTCGAAAGCCAGCTGGATCATGTCCAGCCGTTGGACAGCCGTGTACCGATGGCAGATCTCCTGGAGCACCTCCGCGTCGGTCACGAGGCGCTCGCCCGCGGTCAGCGCCGACTCGACGAGCCGTTGGGAGTCGACTTTGTGCGGGTGTGGTGCCCCGACGAGGTACATCGGGACATTCGAGTCGACGAAGATCACCAGGTGCCGCTGAGGTAACCCTGCTCGATCTCGGCGTTCATCTGGTCGATGTCCGCCGTGGGCCCCCCGTGCTTCACGGCCTCCCGCACCGCGCGCAGCTTGGCCTCGACGTCCCGGCTCGGCTCACGCCGCCGCGCCTCCCGAATCGCCTGCCGCACCCACTCGGACACCGGCATGCCCTGCCGGCTCGCGGCCTCGCGGAGGTCGTCGAACTCTTCCTCGTCGAGCAGGACCTGAAGTCGCTTACTCATGGCATGAGTGTAGATGCTCACTCAAAGGCAGCTCGCGCCCTGAACGAGCCGCTTCAGGCCGGTTCGTCGCTGTGTTGCGCAGTCAAGCGGTGCCCGGGGTTCGGGCAGCGTCCAGCACTTCTTCGTAACGTTCCGCCGTGGCTGTGGGCGGTCGAAACCCTCGCGTGGCTGGACGGGGAGGGGTCCAGCCGAGCCCGGTGGTGGGTGAATCTTCGGGCCGGGGCTCAGGCCCAAATCCAAGGGCTTGGACGGATTTGGATGGATTGGGAAGTCGCGACGGCTGACGGCGGGCCGAGAAACCCCTACAGCGGAATCTCCCAGAGCGGGAACCAGCGCGTGGTCTCGGCCTCGAACGGGATCTCGTTCGAGAGCTGGGCCTTGAGGCGCAGCTCGGCCTCGGTGTCGCGCTGGTGCTGGGCGGCGCCCGGGACGAACGGGTAAAAGGCGCCGCGCTTGAAGTTGTAGATGATGTAGACGCGGCGGCGCTTCGCATCCTCTCCCTGGTCGAAGCCGAAAACCGCGCACAGCAGGCGGTCGCCGTAGCCGCCGCCCTGCAGCTCCGTGGAGATCGTGTTGAGCGAGACGACGAGATCCTCGAAGTCCGGATCGCGCAGGATCACCCAGCGGTAGCCGAACTCGTCGTCTGCCGACTCGAGCGTGGAGCCCTGCTCGGCGGCGGTGCCGGCCAGCAGCTCCTGGGCGTCGCGGAGGATCTGCTCGAAGTCCGAGGTCGCGAGTGGCTGGAACACCAGCCCGGCGCCCCCGGCGCTGTGCATCCCCAGCTCGGTCTCCATCGCGACGTGCGCGGTGGACATCGCGAACAGCCGGTCGGGGGCGACCCCCCGCAGCTTCTTCTGCCCTCCCAGCAGCGCGTCGAGGAAACCCATCAGGCGCCTGACACGGCTACGCTGCTGCGCCGCCGCGCTGCAGCTGCGTCTCGAGCGCCTCGAGGCGCTCGATGCGCTTCTCCATCGGCGGGTGCGTGGAGAGGATGCTCTTGAGCGAGCCCTTGACGCTCGCGGGCACGATGAAGAAGGCGTTCATCCGCTCGGCCTCGCGCAGGTCCTTGGTCGGCACCGACGCCATCGCGCCGGAGATCTTCATCAGCGCCGAGGCCATCGCACTCGGCCGTCCGGTGACCAGCGCCGCGCTGCGGTCGGCGGAGAACTCGCGGTAGCGCGACAGCGCGAGCATCAGGAAGAAGGACACGATGTAGACGACGAACGAGGCCAGCAGCACGACGAGCACCGCCGGCGTGCCGTCGTCGTCATCGCCGCCGCCGCCGAAGAAGAAGGCGAACTGCATGATCATCGCGGCCACGCTGGCGAAGAAGCTGGCGATCGTCATGATCAGCACGTCGCGGTTCTTGACGTGCGCGAGCTCGTGCGCCATGACGCCCTCGAGCTCGGCGGGGGTGAGCGTGTTCATGATCCCGGTCGTCGCGCATACGGTCGCGCTCTTCTGCGAGCGGCCCAGCGCGAAGGCGTTGGGCACCTCGGTGTCGGCGACCGCGATCTTGGGCTTGGGCAGGTCGGCCTGGATGCAGAGCCGCTCGATCATCGCGTGCAGTCCCGGCGCCTGCTCGGGCGAGACCTCCTTGGCGCCCATCGCCGCGAGCGCGAGCTTGTCAGAGAGGAACAGCTGCGACAGCGCCAGGCCCCCGACCACGACGAGGATGACGACGCCCTGCGCGCCGGCGGTGACCAGCGCGCCGACGAAGGCGACGTAGAGCAGGCCCAGCAGGAACATCGTCGCCAGCATCCGGAACTGGAGGCCGACGTCGCGGGGGAAGATCGCCTTCTGGGACGCCATCTCGACGCCAAGTGTAGTGGGCACTCCGAGGGGGTTCGCCGGGGGGCTCGCCGGGCGCCGCTGCACGGTGGCTTGCAGGGGCAGGAATCGGCCCTGCGGCGGCGTCGCGCCGTGCTACGGTGGCTCCCGTCCGCAACGAAGAAATACCTGCATAACCGCGGTAAACAAGAGCGGTTCGCGGCTCCCGGCAGGGCTCGGGGCGGACGCTCGGACGCCACCCCATCATCCCCTCCCGCAGAGGTCGCACCCACCCCATGGCCCAGCTCATCCGAAAAACCTTCTGGATCCCGATCGCGCTCGCGCTCGCGGCCTACCTGCTGCTGCCGCTGCCGGGTGCGTCGAAGCCTCTGCCCGAGCGCATCGACCAGAAGCAGGGCGAGGTCGACGAGGCCGAGCAGCAGGAGGGCGTGCTGGCGAGCGACATCACGCGGTTCAACACCAACATCACGAGCCTGCAGGGCGAGATCGACGGCACCGAGGCGCGCCTCGCGCAGGTGCAGTCCGAGCTGGACATCGCCCAGGCCGAGCTCGAGCGCGTGCGCGACGAGCTCGAGATCGCCCGCGATCGACTCGTACGCCTGCGCGAGCGCCTGGTGGCCGCCCGCGGGGCACTCGCGGACCGGCTCGTCGAGCTCTACAAGGCCGACCAGCCCGACGCGCTGACCGTGGTGCTGGAGGCGGACGGCTTCGAGGACCTGCTCGAGCGCACCGAGTTCCTCGAGCGCATCTCCGATCAGGACCGCGGCGTCGTGGCGCGCGTGCGCGGGCTCAAGGCCCGGGCCGAGAAGGAGGAGGCGCGCCTCGATGAGCTGGAGGGCCTCAAGCGCACCGCCGCCGAGACGATCCTCACGCGGCGTGACGACATCGCCGCGGCCCGGGACGAGCTCGCCGCCCAGCAGGGCGAGCTGCGCGTCGCGCGCGACGACAAGCAGGGGGCGCTCGAGCAGGTGCGCGCGACGCGCAGCGAGCTCGAGGGCGACCTCGACGAGCTCCGGGCCGAGCAGGACCGGGTCATGGAGCAGGTGCAGTCGGCGTCGCCCCCCGCGGGTCCGATCAAGCAGGGCTCGGGCCAGCTGATCTTCCCCGCCGACGGCCCGCTGACGTCGCCGTTCGGCTTCCGCTGGGGCCGTCTGCACGCCGGCATCGACATCGCCCTGCCCGAGGGCACGCCGCTGCGCGCGGCCGACGCGGGCGAGGTCATCATCGCCGCGTACACCGGCGGCTACGGCAACTACACCTGCATCCAGCACACCGGCATTCTGTCCACCTGCTACGGACACCAGGCGAGCATCGGCGTGAGCGTCGGCCAGTCGGTCACCCAGGGCCAGGTGATCGGCGCGTCGGGCAACACCGGCGCCTCGACCGGGCCCCACGTGCACTTCGAGACCCGCGAGAACGGCTCGCCGGTCGATCCGCTCGGCTACCTGTAGCCGGCGAGGGCCCCGGGGCGCCGGAGAACCTGCCGATCGCGCGCGTGAGCTACCGTGCCCGCATGATCGCGACCAAGATTCGTCGGCTGGGCCTGTCAATCTTCGCCGTAGCGGCCCTCGCCGGCGCCAGCTGCGGCGAGAGCGAGGCGGAGAGCGCCAAGTCCGACGTCGAGGCGGCCGTCAAGGAGTACGCCACGGCGCTCAAGGACAAGGACTACGACAAGGCGTGCGACTCGATCACCGATGCGTCGCGCAAGCTCGTCGAGAGCCAGGGGGGTGGCCAGGGTGGCGGCAAATGCCCCGAGATTCTCAAGCAGGCCGCTGACGCCGGTCAGATCGGCGACATCCCGGACGAGGAAGACGTCGAGTTCAGCTCGGTCAAGGTCACCGGCGACGAGGCGACGGTCAAGATCAAGGGTGGCGACCAGCCGGCGAAGCTGAAGAAGGAAGGCGACGAGTGGAAGTTCGACTTCGGCCAGCAGTAGGGCCGGCCGGCACCTGAGGCGGGCGTGGGGCCCGGTGGGGTAGCCCCTAAGCTCCACGGCCGTGCTTCCCGAACTCGACCTCGGTCCGCTCACCCTGCAGACGTTCGGCATCTGCTTCGCGCTGTCGTTCGTCGCCGCCGGGGCGGTCCTGGGACGGCGGCTCGCCGAGCTCGGCAAGCCCGCGGACTGGACCTACGAGATCGTCTTCGCGGCGATGATCGGCGGGCTGGTCGGTTCGCGGATCGACTACCTGATCCAGAACTACGACCGCGTCTCCGGCGACCTGCTCGGCAGCCTCTTCTCGGGATCCGGCCTGGTCTTCTTCGGCGGGTTGGCCGGCGGAGCGGTCGGGGTTCTCCTGTGGGCGCGCTGGCGCGGCTTCCCCGGTCTCGCGCTCGCCGATGCGGCCATCCCGGGGGTGGCGATCGGCTATGTCGTGGGGCGCGTCGGCTGCCAGCTCTCCGGCGACGGGGACTACGGCTCGGCGACCGACATGCCATGGGGGATGGCATACCCCGACGGCACCGTGCCGACGACCGAGCAGGTCCACCCGACGCCCGTCTTCGAGACGGTCGCGATCGGGCTGGTGACGCTGCTGCTCTGGAACCTGCGCGACCGCGTGCGGCCGGGCACGCTCGTCGCGCTCTACCTCCTGCTCGCCGGGACCGAGCGGCTGCTGATCGAGTTCATCCGCCGCAACGACCCCGTCTTCGCCGGGCTGACCACCGCGCAGCTGATCGCCATCGTGATGATGATCGCCGGGGGCATCTGGCTCACGCGCCTGCGTAGAGGGTTCGCGCCGCCGCAGCCCGCCTGAAGGATTGTAGGGATGG
>JBPCPD010000103.1:0-9500 GCA_050999535.1 Thermoleophilaceae bacterium | reverse complement strand
CGGTTGCGCGCGAAGCCCGGAGAGGCCACCGCAGCGGCGCTGCGCACGGCGATCCGCGCCTCGCCGGGCTCGCCCGCCGGCTCGCGGCCGGGGGTGTTGTCGACCACGACCAGCGAGTCGCCCGGATTCAGCGCGAGCGAGCTCAGCGCCCGGCGCAACTCGTCGAGCTCCGCCGCTGTCCCGCGGAACGGAACGACCACATCAGCCGACGGCCTGGCCACGGCGGCCAGCGTAGCCGCCCTCCGCACGGCACGGCCCCCGGCAGGCGGGCGCTTGCCTACCATTCAGCGCCGTGGCGCCCGCATGGACGAGCGGCGAAGCGCGGCCCCGCATGGCGATGCAGCTCCCGTCACAGCCTCGATGACCGCAGACCACATCCATGCCACGCCACCGCACGCGCCTCCCTCGGGCGCGGCGGCACGCGACGGCGCGAGCGCCGATCCGACGGAGATCTTCGGCATCCCCGTCGAGACGGCGCCGCCGGCCGAGCTGCTGCGGCGCATCCTCGCCTACGCCGCGTGCGACGAGCGCCGCCGGGTCAGCTACGTCAACGCGCACGTCCTCAACGAGTCCCAGAGCAACCCCGACCTGCGCCACGCGCTGCGGAGCTCCGACCTCGTCTACTGCGACGGCTACGGGGTCCGCCTGGCCGCCCGCCTGATCGGGCTGACCGTGCCCTACCGCATGACCGGGGCCGACTGGGTATGGGGCGCGGCGGCGCTGTGCGAGGAGGAGGGGCGCTCGCTGTACCTGCTGGGGTCCGATCCCGGATCCTCCTCCGCTGCCGCCGCCACCCTGCGGCGCTGGTACCCGCGCCTCGACGTGCGCGGCACCCACCACGGCTACTTCGGCATCGGCAGCGCCCACTCCGAGCGGGTGCTCGAAGACATCGCCGAGCACAAGCCCGACATCCTGATGGTCGGGATGGGGACCCCGCAGCAGGAGCTCTGGGTCGATCGCAACCGCGGCCGCATCGACGCGCCGGTCGTCTGGACGGTCGGTGCGCTGTTCGACTACATGGCCGGCCGGGTGCCGCGAGCGCCCCACTGGCTCGCCGACAACGGGCTCGAGTGGATCTTCCGGCTCGTGGTCGAGCCGCGGCGGATGTGGCGGCGCTACCTGCTTGGAAACCCCGCCTTCCTGTGCCGGGTGCTGGCCGAGCGCAGGCGCCTGGCCCACGACCCCGAGCGATGAGCGCGATCGCGGGGCGTCCGGCCGCCACGGGGCGCCTGGTCCTCGCCGCGGCCGCCGCCGGATCGCTGGCGGCCCTGCTGATCGCAGGCGATTCCGGCGTCAAGCAGATCGGCGTGCCGCTCGAGGTCGTCCGCGCCGCGGCGGCGCTGGTGGCACTGGTCGCCGCCGCCGGCTACGCCCCCACACGCCTGCTCGCCCCTCGCGAGATGCTCGTCCACTTCGCGCTGCTGGTGGGGCTCGTGGGCATCGTCGTGGCGGGCCTGGCGCTGAGCCTGCTCGGCTTCCTCGGAGTTCCACTGGCGGTCTCGCTCGTGCTCGTCCTGCTCGCCGGCCTCGCCGCGGGGTTGGTCGTGCGCGTGCGGTCCGGGCCCGTGCGCGTGCCGCCCGAGGACCGCAGCGCGGCCGGCGGGCGACTGCTCGCGCTCGTCGCACCGGCCTACCTGGCGCTGCTGATCGTCGCGGTGCTGCTGGTGCCCGTGCTGCGGGACGACCTCGCGAGCGTTCCCGGCACCAACCCCGACGCGATGCTCGGCGCGGGCACGACCGAGCTGCTGCGCGAGGCAGGCCCCCGCGACGTGCGGCCCGGTCTGCCGGTCGACCGGATGCCGTACGTCTGGAACTCGAAGTACCCGATCTACTACACGCTCGCCGCGACCGCGGAGCTCGCCGGGGTCAGCGCGCTCGAGATGTGGGCGACCGCGGCGGCGGTCGTCGCCGCACTGACGGCGCTCGGCTTCTTCCTGCTCGCGCGCTACTCGCTGCGGGCGGGGCCCGTCGGCGCACTGCTGGCGATGGCGTTCGTCGGGGCGGACAGGCTGGTCGCCCACCTCGCCCTGCATCCCTACCTGAACCAGCTCTGGGGGACGCTCACGCTCGGGCCGATGCTCGCCTTCGGCCTGCGCTTCGTCGACGCTCCCAACCGCCGCGACGGGACGCTGCTGGCGTTGTTCCTCGGCGTCGGCCTGCTCGCCTACCCACTGATGGTCCTGTTCCCCGCCACCGCCCTCGGCGTCGCGTGGCTGCTGGCTCGGCGCGAGCGGCGGGGGCTCGCGCTGCTGCGCCCGCGCCTGCCGCTACGGCGGCGCGCGGCCTGGATCCTCGCCGCGATCGTCGCGCTGCCCGCGGTGCTCGCGCTGTTGATCGGCGTGGCGCAGAAGATGATCAGCGCGGGCGGCCTGCTGGCCGGCAACGAGAGTCTCGGCCCGTGGCGCGGGGATCTGCGCTCGTTCCGGGAGATCGACTGGCTCTTCGGTCTGACGGGCCCGGTCGGGGCGATCGGCGGCGTCGTCGTGCTGGCGCTCGCGGTGCTCGGACTGTGGCGCGCGCCGCGCACCGTCGCAGTGGCCCTCGCCGCGACGGTCGCCGTCGCCGTGCTCGCGGCGGCCTACTTCCGCGCCCGCACCTTCGGCGAGTACTTCCACTTCAAGGTGCTCGCCTTCCTGTTCCCGCTGCTGCTCGTCACCGCGGCCTGCCGGCTGGCCGAGCTCGGCGAGCGGGCCGGCTCTCACAGGAGCCACCGCCTCGCGGCGACGGGGATCGCGGCGGTGCTCGCGGCGGGCATGGTCGCCGGCCTGCGGGGCGAGGTCCGCGACACCAACCTCCAGGCCGACCGCGCGACGCTGGAGCTCGGCGCCGCCGCCGAGCGCGTGCTCCCACGCGGCGCGAGCGTGCGCCTCGACGCGCGCGGGGGCCGCCAGCTGTGGGCCGGCTACGTGCTCGCGGAGCACCCGACCACGGCCCGCGCGCCGATCCTCGGGACCACCTACCCCCATCCCCCGCAGGGACGCAAGGCGGACTTCATCCTCGCCGAGGCGCGCTTGCGCCCGACGGGCCCCTGGCCCGACGCCGCGGGCGAGCCGCTGTACGAGAACGACGTCTTCCGCCTCTATCGCATGCGCGCCGGCGTGCCCGGGCCCGATGTCGCCTCGCAGCGCTACCGCTAGGCGCGCCGGCGCGCAATCAGCATCAGCGTGTGGCCGAAGCGCGCCGCGCGCGGGCGCGAGCCGAGCGCCCGGTCGAGCGGCCACAGCGCGCGCTGCACGCGCGGGGGCAGGCGCCGCCAGCCGTAGTCGACGGCGTGCAGCTGCGCGGTCAGCCCGGCGGCCAGCGCCTCGTCGCGCAGGCGCAGCGGGGAGAGCGGGACGTCGTCGGGCGTGCCGTGCACGGCGGGGCCCAGCCCCGTGGCGTTGGCGCGGGCCAGCGCGGCGCCGATCGGGTGCCAGGAGCCCGGCTCGACGGCGACCAGCACGCCACCCGGGCGCAGCAGGCGTGCCGCCTCCTCGAAGACCGGAGCGAGCGGGCCCTGCCAAGCGACGTGGTGCAGGACGAGCCGGTGCAGGATCGCGTCAAAGGAGCCGGCGGGCAGCTCCAGCTCGCCCGCGCGGCCCGCCAGGCCCGTGTCGAGCGTGCCGTCGGCGACCAGCGCGCGCGGCTTCTCGTCGGTCAGCTCGACCCCGGTCATGCGCCACTGCGGCTGCGGGAAGATGTGCCGCCCTGGGTTCCAGCCGCACCCGACCGAGAGCACGTCGCCGCGGGCGGGCAGGCGGCCGGCGAGCAGCTCGGGCTCGCGCTCGCGCATGTGCTCGTAGTGCCGCTCGAGCGTCGCGCGGTCGGATCGGCGGTCGAGCAGGTTGTCCGGGTCGTAGTCGCCGGGCGACCCATGCCGCGCGGTCTTGGAGGCGGAGTCCAAGCGGGGCACGGTACCGGGCGTCCATCCGCCTGACAGCGGGTTGGCATCAGAGCGTACTCGTGGGTGATGCGTCTATGCGAGCGCGTCGGCGACGGCCGCGCGGACCGCCGCCCCGGTCCGCTCGCTGCGAAAGTGCTCCAGCCGCACACGCCCGCGGCGTGCCAGCTCGGCCCGCAGCGCGGCGTCGCGCACGGCGAGGTCGAGCAGCTCGGCCGTGACCGCCGGATCGCCGTCGGTCCACAGCGCCGCATCGCCCGCGACGCCGGGCATCGCCGCGTTGGGCGCCGCGACGACCGGCAGGCCGAAGTGGAACGCCTCGAGCAGCGGGATGCAGAAGCCCTCGTGCTCGGAGAGCGTGAGCAGGACGTCGGCCTCGGCGTAGGCGGCGTTGAGCTCGGGCTGGGCGATGCCACCGGCGACCGTCACGTTGCTGGCGCCGCTCGCGGTGACGAGGCCGTCGATCAGACGCCGGTAGGCGGCGTCGAGCGGCTCGCCGGCGAGCAGGAGCCGCGCCTCGGGCGCGCAAACGCGCTGGTAGGCGGCGAAGGCGTCGAGCACGCGGTCGTGGCGCTTGTTGGGCACCAGCCGCCCGACTACCAGGACGAGCGGCCCGTCGCCCTCCGGCGGGCGACCGCGCTGCGCGCGCCGGCCGGGGTCGAACAGAATCGGCACGACGCGCGCGTCAGGCGCGCCGGCGGCGCGCAATTCGGCGGCGTTGAAATCCGAGTCGGCGACCGCCACCCGCGCGCGGCGGGCGAAGGCCGGCAGCTGGATCCGCCCGACGGCGCACTGGACGGCCAGGCCCGCGCTGTGGTTCCAGAGGTACTCGGCCGGGGTGATGTTGTGGTAGACGAGCAGGACCGGGTTGGGTCGGTCGAGCAGCGTCGTGAGCGCGGGCGACCAGGCCGAGTAGCGAATCACGAGCAGGTCGCCGGGTTCCGGCTCGAGGTCGTCCAGCGGGGAGAACCCCTCGCGCAGGCGCGGGTCGATTGCGGCGGCGTGGTCGGCGCCCCCGTAGCCGGCCCCGCTCAGCAGCCGGCGCCATGCGAGCGCCTGGCCGGTGACGGCGTCGTAGGGCCCAGCGCCCGCGACGGCCTGGTGGACGGCGGTCACTCGCCGGTGCCCGGAGCGGTGTCGCCGCGCTCCGAGGTCTCCTCCAACCGCTCGACGCGGTGCTCAAGGTCCTGCACGCTCGCGAGCAGGGCTATGTTGAAGCGCGTCTGGCGCGACTCCACGTCGGCGAGGTACTGGCGCAGCAGCCGGATCAGCCCGCGTTTGATGGCGGTGATCGGCCCGCCGGCGCGGCGGGTCGAGTACAGCAGCCGCGGGTCTCCCTCGACCACCGCCCAGCGGGAGAGCAGCTCGGCCGATGGCCGGCCGGAGACGATCGACTCGTCGAGCCCGCCCGGGCCCGGCTCGCCATAGACGCCGGCGGCGCGCTTGCGCGCGGCCTCGGCGCGAGCGTACTCGAGCGCCTCCTCGGGGCGGGTCATCGCGGCGCGGCCTCGCTCGCGGGAGCCGCCTCGCTCGCGGCCACCGCCTCGCCGTGCATCGTCCACTCCCCTCTCAGATCGGCCGTGCCCTCTCCGTTGCCGGTCGGCGCGATCGTGAAGCGCGCCACCCGATCGAGCATCACCCCGGCAGGCGCGTCCTGGTCGAGCGCACCGACCGCCACGTCGTAGTCGCCGCCAAGCAGCGCGAGTCGCGGCGCCTCGAACCCCACCTCGACGCGGCCGTCGACGGCGCCTAGCGTCGGGTCGGTGCGAAAGCAGCGCTCGCCACGCTGGTCGCGGACCTCGAGCGCCACGACGGCGCGCTGCGCAGGCGCCTCGCAGCGCAGGGTCAGCTCGACGCGCAGCGGCTCCCCCGTGCGGAAGGCGGAGCGCGGGGCACCGCCGACATCGCGGAGCTCGAGCTCGGCGACCTCGATCCGCCGGCCGTCGAGCGAGCCTCCGTGCTGCGGTCCGGCGCCGACCGAGCCGCCTCCGTCCCTCGCCGGGCGCAGGCTCTGCGAGCGCCCGCGCTCGGTGCCGAGCAGCCGGTGGTAGAAGAGCAGCCCGTCGGCGACCGATCCGTCGAAGGCGACCGCGCCCTCGTCGAGCACCACCACGCGGCGGCAGATGCGCTCGATCGCCGTCGGGTCGTGCGAGACCAGCACGAGCGTCGCGCCGGCGTCCATCCGCTGCGAGATCCGCGCCATGCACTTGCGCTGGAAGGACTCGTCACCGACGGCGAGCACCTCGTCGATCAGCATCACGTCGGCGTCGAGGTGGGCAACGATCGAGAACCCGAGGCGCAGCTGCATGCCCGAGCTGTAGGCGCGCACCGGCGCGTCGACGAACTCCCCCAGCTCGGAGAACTCGACGATCGGCTCGAGCCGGGCCTCCATCTCTACGCGTCCGAAGCCGTGCAGAGCGCCATTGAGAAAGATGTTCTCGCGTCCGCTGAAGTCGGGGTGAAAGCCGGCGCCGAGCTCGAGCAGCGAGACGGTGCGCCCACCGCACTCCGCGCGGCCGGAGTCAAGCGGGACGATGCCCGTCAGGCAGCGCAGCGTCGAGGTCTTGCCGGCGCCGTTGCGCCCGACCAGGCCGACGGCCTCGCCCGGCGCGATCCGCAGGTCCACTGCGTCGAGCGCGCGCACGCTCGTCCCCGGCTTGCCCCCGCGCCGCACGAGCAGCTCCTTGAGCGTCCGGCGGCGGTCGGGTCGCAGCGCGAACGCGCGGCTCGCCCGGTCGAGCACGACCTCGCCCGCAGCCGCAGCGCGAGGAGCGAAGCCCGATGGCTGATCGGGCGAGCACCGCAGCGAGATTCTCACAGCACGACCGCCAGGTCCCGCTCCAGCCGCCGGAAGAGCACCACGCCGATCGCCAGCGCGCCCAGACCCACCGCCGCCATGTAGCCGAGGTGTCCGATCGACGGCGCCGCCCCCGAGAACAGCACGTCGCGCACCGCTGCGACGAAGGGCGCCACCGGGTTGCCCCACTCGAGCGCGTCGCCGAGCAGGCGGTGCTCGGACACGCCGGGCATCGACTCGACGGGCAGGAAGATCGGCGTCACGAAGAACCACGGCAGCAGTGCGGCCGCGAGCACAGGTTCGACGTCGCGGTAGTGGGCGTGCAGCACCGAGGCGGCGAGCGAGAGCCCGAGCACGAGGCAGAACAGCAGCACCACGATCACCGGCAGCAGCGCCAGCGCCGGGTCGAGCGAGCCGCGCACGACCAGCGCGACGGGGGTCACCAGAGCGAGCATCACACCGAAGGTGACCAGTTGCACGGTCGCAACCGAAGCGGGGATCGCCTCGCGCGGGAAGCGCACCTTGCGCACCAGCGCCGCGTTGACGACCAGGCTCGGCGCGGCGGCCAGCAGCGCCTGGCTGAAGAAGACCCACACGATCAGCCCGACGAGCAGGAAGAGCGGGTAGTCAGGCACGTCGGCGACCTTGAGCAGCACGCTGAACACGAGCGCGTAGGCGCCCATCAACACGATCGGGTTGACGAGGTACCACAGCACCCCGAGCGCCGAGCCCTTGTACTTCTGGCGCAGCTCGCGGCGCACCATCTGCTCGAAGAGGAAGCGGTATTGCAGCATCCGCCGCCGCGAGTCTAGGCCGCGCGGCGGCGCTGGGTGCTCACCATGCGCCCTTCGTGCGCAGCACGGCGGGGATCGTCTTCATCAGGATCGTCAGGTCGAGGAAGACCGACCAGCGCTCGAGGTAGAGGAAGTCGAGCCGCACCAGCTCGTCGAAGTCGAGCTCGGAGCGCCCCGACACCTGCCACAGGCCGGTCAGGCCCGGCAGCACCAGATAGCGCTTGCGGTGCCAGTCCTCGAGGCGGTCGTAGTCGCGCTGGGGCAGCGGTCGCGGCCCGACCAGCGACATCTCGCCGCGCAGCACGTTGAGCAGCTGGGGCAGCTCGTCGAACGACCACCGCCGCAGCAGCGTGCCGACGCGCGTGATGCGCGGGTCCGCGCGGATCTTGAAGATCGCACCGCCCATCTCGTTGTGCGCCTCGAGCTCGTCCTGGAGGCTCTCGGCGCCCTCCTGCATCGTGCGGAACTTCAGGCAGCGAAACGGCCGCCCGCCGATGCCCGGGCGCAGCGAGTAGAACAGGATCGAGCCGTGCGAGTCGAACCGGACCGCGATGGCGATCGCGGCCAGCAGCGGCGCGAGCACGAGCAGCAGCAGCATCGCGCCGACGATGTCGAAGATGCGCTTGACGATGAAGTCGACGCCCTCGAAGACCGGCGGCTTGAGCTCGAACAGCGGCAGCGACTGGCCGGGCACGAACTCGACGCGGTCCATCAGGATCTCCATCGTCGAGGGCGCGACGCGCACGCGGATTCCGTGCCGGTGGCAGCGGTCGACGAGATCGAACGCCTGCTCCTGCGGGAAGGCGGGGTCTGCGATCAGCACCTCGTCGATGGCGTCGAAGTTGCGCTCGAGGCCCACGAGGGACCCGAAGTCGCGCAGGCCGTTGCTGCGCCGCGGCGTCAGCGAGACGTAGGCGTAGGGCTCGATCTGCGAGCTGTCGCGCAACGCGTGCGCGACCGCGTCGATGTTCGCGCTCGAGCCGACGAGCAGGGCCCGGCGGCGGTAGCCCGCCGCGCGCAGCATGGCGCCGGTGACGCGCTCGAAGCCCCAGCGCAGCAGGCAGACGTAGACCATGGCGAAGAACAGCGTGCCGTAGAAGATGTAGTACGAGGAGAACTCATAGCCCTCGAAGATGGCGAAGACGAGGATCGCGAGCGTGACCTGGAACAGCGACGAGATCACCTTCGCGAAGCCGGGTCGCTGCTGGCGGTCGCGGTAGAGGCCCGAGCGCGCGAACAGCAGCAGCATCACCAGGCAGGCCAGCGGCGCGTACTCCTGGGTCTGCACGAAGGTGCGCTCGAGCACCGCCCCCTCGCTCGATACGAGCGCGGTCTTGATCGCCAGCGCGGTCCAGATCGCCGCGAACATCCCGGCCACGTCGAAGACGGCGAGGATCAGGGCGCGGCCGCCGGCGCGCAGGGTGTAGAAGCGCAGCAGGCCGCCCAGCAGCGGCATCGAGCCGGCGCGCACGTCGCGACCGGGCAGCGCCGGCGGGTCCGCCGGTCGCACCTCTCGCAGCTCTCTTGCCGTGGCCTTGCTCACAGTGTCCTCATCCCCCAACAGCGGAACCGACTGAATGTAGCGGCATGCCGGAGGGCCGATCGCGCGCGCAGGTCCGCGCCCGGCCGAGCGCGGCAGCGCGAGGAGGGGGGCGAAACGCGTCCGCCGAGCACTTGAGGAGACGAAGGGCACGCCCGCCGAGCACGAAAACCCCGCTCCGTGCGGATTCGTGCTGGGCAACGAGGCGTTGTAGAGGTCACGATCGACGAGGGGACGCTGAGGACGGTGGAGTCGGCCAGCACGCGGAGTCACGGCGAGGGCGCGGATGCCGCCAAGCTCGCGCTGCTCGAGCGCTTCCGCACGCAGATGCTCGCCACCGCCCGGCGCTACTCCACCGGTCAGCACGACGCCGAGGACGCCTACCAGCGCGCAGTGGAGATCCTGCTGACCCACTCGCCGACCGGTACCGAGGACGAGCTCTGCCGCTGGCTGCGCACGACGGTCAAGCACGAGGCGCTGGCCCTGCGC
>JBPCPD010000077.1:0-6436 GCA_050999535.1 Thermoleophilaceae bacterium | reverse complement strand
GTCCTGCTGATGGACGAGCCGTGCTCCGCCCTCGATCCCGTCGCCACACTCGCGATCGAGGACCTGATCGACGAGCTCAAAGACAACTACACGATCGTCATCGTGACGCACAACATGCAGCAGGCGGCCCGTGCGAGCGACACCACCGCGTTCTTCAACCTCGAGCAGAGCGGGAAGCCCGGTCAGCTCGTGGAGATCGACTCGACCGAGACGATCTTCTCAAACCCCACGAACAAGGCGACCGAAGATTACGTCAGCGGGCGCTTTGGCTGAGACGGCGCCGACCGGCGATCCGTCCCGCGGCCGCCGGCCGGCCGGCAGCCGCGTCCAGTTCCAGCAGCAGCTCGAGGAGCTCGAGCGCCAGGCGCTCGGCGGGCTCGATTTCGTCCTGCAGGCGCTCGACCGCGCCAACGAGACTGTCCAGCACCAGGACATCGAGCTGGCCGGCATGGTGATCGCCGACGACGACCGCATCGACGGGCGCTACCTCGAGGTCCACCAGGGCATCCTGTCGCTGCTGGCCCTGCAGGCGCCGGTCGCGACCGACCTGAGGCTGGTCGCCGCGCTGCTGCACGTGCTCAAGCACATCGAGCGCATGGGCGACCAGTGCGTGAACATCGCCAAGCTCGTGCCGCTCGCCGGCCACGAGCCACCGGCCGACCCCGAGCTGCTGGCCGACATCGCGCGCATGGGCGAGCACGCACGCTCCCTGGTCGTGCAGTGCAAGCTCGCCTTCGAGCGCCGCGACGTCGGCCTCGCGCAGGACCTCGTGCGCCAGGACGACGAGATCGACCGCCTCAACAAGGCGTGCTTCCGGCGCGCGCTGGACATCGGCGACGACCCCGATCCGCGCGAGTGGGCGATGCACATGATGCTCGTCGCACGCTGCCTCGAGCGGGTCGGCGACAACTGCGTCGACATCGGAGAGCAGGTCGCGTTCGTGGTGACGGGCCTGTTCCGCGAGTTCGAGGACGCGTCGCACCCCGAGCTCGCACCGCCGTCGAGCGGCTGAGCAATGGCGCTGTTCACCACGCCCAGCCACCGCACGTTCTTCTCGCTGCTCAAGGAAGCCGGCGCCAACGTCGAGCAGGCGACCGCCGAGCTCGACCGCCTGATGCGCGGGTGGCCCGATCAGCCCGACCTGCGCGGCGAGCTCAAGCGCCTCGAGGACGAGGGCGATCGGATCACCCGCGACATCCTGCACCAGCTCTACACGACGTCGTTCACGCCGATCGACCGCGAGGACCTGCACGCGCTGGCGGCCGCGCTCGACGACGTCGTCGACTACGCCGAGGAGTGCGCCGACGTGCTCGGCCTCTACAGGATCGAAGCCCCGATGGAGCAGGCCGTTGAGCTGACGGGCGTGCTCCGCGACGCCGGCCGCGAGCTCGCCCTCGCGCTCTCCGGCCTCGACGACCTCGCCGGCATCGCCGGGCACCTGCAGGCGGTCGACCGGCTCGAGGACGAGGGCGATCGCATCAGCCGCCAGGCGCTAGCGTCGCTGTTCGAAGGCGGGATCGACCCGATGGTCGTGATCCGCTGGAAGGACGTCTTCGAGCGCCTCGAGCAGGCGATCGACGCGTGCGAGCACGTCGCCCACGTGCTCGAGGGCATCCAGCTCAAGCAGGCCTGAATGCCCGCGATCCCCGCCACCGCGAGGCAGGCGAGGTCTGCGAAGTCGGCGCCGATGAAAAGCGTTCACGCCTGCATCGACACCGCCGGCAACACGACGCGCCCGCTGGTCGCGGGCCTCATCGCGGTGGCCTGAGCGGTGGCCAAGGCAGCGCCGATTCCCGACCTCGCAGCGCGGACGCGCTTCGGCGACGCCGCCGCCGCTGCCGTCGAGGTCCGCTCGGCGGAGGTCTTCGAGCACGCCCGGGGAGTGCTCGACGTCAACGACATCGAGCGCGTGCACGACATGCGCGTCGCGTCGCGTCGCCTGCGCGCGGCGCTCGAGGTCTTCGCCGCCTGCTTTCCGAAGGAGCGCCACCGCAGGCTGCTGGCAGAGGTCAAGGCGCTGGCGGACGCGCTCGGAGAGCGGCGCGACCCCGACGTCGCGATCGAGGAGCTCGCCAAGCTGGCCGACGGGCTCGGCGCGCCCGAACGGCCCGGCATCGAGGGACTGATCGAGGAGCTCCGCGCAGAGCAGCTCGAGGGCAACCGCGTACTCGCCGAGGTGCTGGTGCGGGTTCACGAGAGCGGGCTCGAGGACCGCCTTGCCGAGCTCGCGCGTGGTGCCCGCGCCGAGCAGGAGGGGAGCGCGTGAAGGCGCGCCGCGTCAAGGGCCTGGACCCCGACGGCGGGCTTGCCGTCAACGCCTACCGCATCGTGGAGGTGCGTCTCGGCGAGCTGGAGGCGCTCGCGTCGCCGGCACTCGAGCACGGCGAGGCGGATGCGCTGCACGACATGCGCATCGCCTCCAAGCGGCTGCGGTACGTGCTCGAGATGACAGCCCCCGCGCTGGGTGAGGCTGCGCGCGAGGGCGCCAAGACGGCGAAGGCACTGCAGGACGTGCTCGGCGAGATCCACGACTGCGACGAGATGCTGCCCCGGATCGCCGCACGGATCGTGCGGCTGCGCGAGGACGACGCGGATGCGCTGCGCGCCGCCGCGGGCGACTGCGCCAAGGATCTCGACCCGGCCACGGCGGCCGAGGCGCCCAACCGCACCCACTACCGGGGGCTCGAGGCCCTGTCGGTCTACCTGACCGCCCGGCGGGCGGTTCTCTTCGAGCGTCTCAGCCGCGAGTGGGCCGAGCTCGAGCCGCAGGGCTTCGCCGCCGGGCTGCTGGAGGCGCTCAGCGGCGCGCGAGCGCCTGAAGCTCCGACGGACGGAGCAGCGCCTTGAGCTCGCCACGGTCGACGGCGGCGATCGCGCCCTTGGGCAGGCGAACCTGGGCGCCGGTCAGCTTGTGCACCGCCGCGGAGAAGTCGGGATCGTGGCCGACGAGCAGAACGCGCTCGCCGTGCTCGCACGCGATCGCCTCGGCGTCGAAGGGACCGCCCTCGAGCCGGGGGTCCTCGACCGGGGTGAGCCCGAGTGCCTCGCAGACGGGCCGTGCGGTCTGGACCGCGCGCAGCTTGGGGCTGCTGACGCACGCCTGCAGACCGAGGTCCAGCAACGCCAGCGCTTCACCGGTGGCCTGCGCCTGGCGCTCGCCCTTGGCGCTCAGCGGCCGCTGCTCGTCGGGCGTGCCGTTCTCGGCATCGGCGTGTCGGAGGAGCCAGATCACGGTCGCGCGGGGTGCATACCCCCGTAACGCGTCAAGCGCGACACCAGGGGATGATCTCAGGTGATGGAACAGGGTACCGAGATCGAGGCGTCCACGGGGCGCGGGGAGCCGGACGCGACCACGCCCGAGCAGAGCCCGCCGGGTGTCGATGCGCGCGAGCTCTACGCCAACCGCGAGCTGTCCTGGCTCGACTTCAACGAGCGCGTGCTCGCGCTGGCCGAAGACGAGCGCACGCCGCTGCTCGAGCGCGCGAAGTTCCTCGCCATCTACACATCAAACCTCGACGAGTTCATGATGGTCCGCGTAGCCGGCCTGCACGACCAGATCGAGGCGGGCATCCACGCGCGCAAGGCCGACGGCCTCTCGCCCTCGGAGACGATCGAGCGGATCGGGCAGCGCGTGCGCGAGCTGGGAATGCGCCGTGCGCGTGGGTGGACCGAGCAGATCCAGCCGGGGCTCGCCGAGCATGGCATCCGGATCGCCCAGCCCGAGGACTGCGACGCCGACCAGCTGCGCACGCTCGACCGCATCTTCCGCGAGCAGGTCTTTCCCGTGCTGACACCGCTGGCCGTCGGCCCCGGGCGGCCGTTCCCCTACATCTCCAACCTCTCGCTCAGCCTCGCGGTCTGGCTGCGCGATCCGGTGACCGACCTGCGTCTGTTCGCGCGCGTCAAGGTCCCGAAAGAGGTTCTGCCGCGTTTCATTGCAATCGGCGAGCACGTCTTCGTGGCTCTCGAGGCAGCGATCGCCCGTCACCTCGACGAGCTCTTCCCCGGGATGGAGGTCTCCGAGCACGCCTTCTTCCGCGTCGCCCGCGACGCCGACTTCGAGGTCTCCGACGAGGCCGACGACCTGCTGCGTGCCGTCGAGCAGGAGCTGCGCCAGCGTCGCTTCGGCGAGGTCGTGCGGCTCGAGCTGAGCGCCGGCGCCGATCCCGAGCTGCGCACGTTCCTGATCGAGGCGCTCGGCGTCGAGGAGAACGAGGTCGAGGACGTCGACGGTCTGCTCGACATGACCGACCTGTGGCAGATCCACGGCCTCGACGGCTTCGAGGACCTGCGCGAGCGCAAGTGGAAGCCGGTCAGGACGGGCGCCTTCTCCGGCGAGGATGGAAAGCCAGATCTGTTCGCGGCCATGCGCGCACGGGACCTGCTCGTCCATCACCCCTACGAGTCCTTCGCGTGCAGCGTCGAGCGGCTCGTCGAGCAGGCCGTCGGCGACCCGGACGTCCTCGCGATCAAGATGACCGTCTACCGCACCTCCGGCGACTCGGCGCTGATGCCGCTGCTGCGTGAGGCGGCCGAGCGCGGCAAGCAGGCGGTCTGCCTCGTCGAGCTCAAGGCGCGCTTCGACGAGCGGCGCAACATCGGGTGGGCGCGCTCGCTTGAAGAGGCCGGCGCACACGTCGTCCACGGCCTGCCCGGGCTGAAGACCCACGCCAAGGCGCTGCTGATCGTGCGTCGCGAGGGCGTGGGCGTGCGCCACTACGTGCACATCGGGACCGGCAACTACCACGCCAAGACCGCGCGCCTCTACGAGGACTTCGGGCTGTTCACGTGCGAGCCCAAGCTGGCCGGCGACGTCGCCGCGCTGTTCAACGCGCTGACCGGCGCGGCGCGAGCGCCCGGCTACCGCAAGGCGCTCGTGGCGCCGGAGTGGATGCGCGACGGTCTGCTCGAGCAGATCGATCAGACCGTCGCCGCCCATCGCAGGGGCGAACCGGCGCGGATCGTGCTCAAGATGAACTCGCTCGTCGACCGCCGCTGCATCCGCGCGCTCTACGAGGCCTCGCAGGCCGGGGTCGCGATCGACCTCGCCGTGCGCGGAATCTGCTCACTGCGCCCGGGGGTGCCCGGCGTCAGCGAGAGCATCCGCGTGGTCTCGGTCGTCGGACGCTTCCTCGAGCACTCGCGCATCTACGCCTTCCATCAGGGCGACGAGCACCGCTACTTCATCGGCTCCGCCGACCTGATGCCGCGCAACCTCGACTCGCGCGTCGAGCTGCTCGCCCCGGTCGAGGACGAGTCGCTGAAGGCCGAGCTCGAGGACACGCTCGAGCGCTCGCTCGCCGACGACACCTTCGGCTGGGACCTGCGGCCCGACGGCACGTGGGAGCGGCGCTCGGGCTCTACGCGCGCAACCCACCACGAGCTGATGGCGCGCATGCTCGAGCACGCCGACGCGGACGAGGACTAGCGCCGTGGAACGGCCAGGCCGAGGCGGCGCTTGAGCGCGAGCACGCGCGCCGCCGCCTCGCCGACGCGCGCACGGAAGTCCGGGTCGCTGCGTGCGCGCTCCAGCAGCCGCGGATAGACGAGGTTCCAGCTGCCCGAGCCGGTCATCAGCACGACGTCCGCCCCGGCCCGTACCGAGCGCTCGGCGGCGGTCGCGACATCGGAGCGGTCGAGCACCGCCTGGGCCTCGATGCTGTCGGTGATGACCGCGCCCTCGAAGCCCAGCCGCCCGCGCAGGAGCTCGACGAGGATCGGCCGTGACTGAGAGGCGATCGCGTCCGGGTCGAGCGCCGGGTAGAGCGCATGCGAGGCCATCACCAGCGGAACGCCCGCGCGCACCGCGGCGCGGAAGGGCGCCAGCGCCACGGCCTCGAGCGCCCCGCGCGAAGCCTCGATCGTCGCCGAGCCGTCGTCGGTGTTGACCGTCGCGCCGCCGAGGCCGGGGAAATGCTTGACGGTGGCCCCGACCCGCTCGCGCGCGTGCGCCTCCACGGCCGCCGTGGCGAGCCGGGCGACCTCGTCCGGTCCGCCTGGGTAGGCGCGTCCGGCGAGCACCGACGCGGGGCCGGAGGCGACGTCGGCGACCGGCGCGAGGTTGACGTTGACCCCGGCGGCGCGCAGGTCACGGGCGCCGTCGCGGGCGGCCACGGCGGCGGCCTCGACGTCACCCAGCGTGGCCGGGCTCGCCTCGGGCGCGGCGAATGCGAGGTTGCGGATCTCGCCGCCCTCCTGGTCGGTCGCGACGGGCGCCGACCCCCGTGCGGAGCGCTGGAGCTCGCGTGTGAGCGCCCGCACGCTCTGTGCATCGACGACGTTGGGCCCGAACAGGATCACGCCCGCCCCCTCGCTGCGGGCGAGCCGACGGCGGATGTACTCGGGCACGCTCGGGCCGTCGAAGGCCATCAGCAGCAGCTGTCCGACCTGGGCCTCGAGGGGCAGGCGCGCCGCCGCGCCGCGCGCCTGGCGCGTG
>JBPCPD010000047.1:0-23888 GCA_050999535.1 Thermoleophilaceae bacterium | reverse complement strand
ACCTGACTCCTCCCGTTGCTCGGGCTTGCCGGTGGCCGGGCCGCTCGCGGCGCCGGTCGTGCGGGAAGCGTCCCGCGGGGAGCGGGGCTCGTAGTGCGAGGGCTCGACGCCGAGCGTCCGCTCGACTCGCCGGACGCGCTCGAGCGTGCGCTGCTGCAGCGTCCGGCTGGCCGCGAGGATGTCGGCGACGACTCCCAGCGCGACGAGCTGCACCGCGATGACCATCAGCGTCGAGCCGAGGATCAGCGACTGGATGTGGCCTTGGCCCTCGCCGCCGAAGAAGAAGAACAGGAACCGCGTCCAGATCACCGCCGCCGGCAGGGCGACCAGTCCCGCGGCGATCATGAACACGCGCAGTGGCTCGTAGAGCGCGTAGACGCGGAAGATCGACACCGTGTTGCGGCGCACGTAGGACCACATCGAGGGAAACAGCCGCGACTCGCGTGTCTGCTCGTTGGTCCGGATCGGGACGTGGTCGACGGCGACGAGCATCTTGCCCGCCTGGATGATCGTCTCGAGCGTGTAGGTGAACTTCGACACGACCTGCATCTGCAGCGCGGCCTCGCGGTTGTAGGCGCGGAAGCCCGAGGTCGTGTCGGGGACCGTCGTGCCCGAGGCGCGGCGCACGACCGAGCTGCCGAGGCGCTGGAGGCGCTTCTTGAGCGGCGAGAAGTGGTCGATCGTGCTGGTCTCGCGATCGCCGACGACCATGTCGGCCTCGCCCTCGAGGATCGGCTCGACCAGCCGCGGCACGTCGCCGCCGTAGTACTGGTTGTCGGCGTCGGTGTTGACGATCACGTCGGCGCCGAGCTTGAGACAGGCGTCGAGGCCGGCCTGGAAACCGGCGGCGAGGCCCTTGTTGTTGGTCAGGCGCACGACGTGGTCGATGCCCCGCTCGCGGGCGACCGCGACCGTCGCGTCGGTCGAGCCGTCGTCGACGATCAGCCACTCGACGGCGTCGAAGCCCTCGACGGCGCGCGGCAGGTCGGCCAGCGTCGCGGGCAGGTGATCGGCCTCGTTGAAGCAGGGGATCTGGATGATCAGCTTCATGGTGCGCGTGCGCCGGCGCCCGCACGGTGCCGGGCGGCGAGCGTCAAGCGTAGAGCGAGCGGCGGCGCCACGCCGTGCCCGGGGCGGTGCAACGGCTCGAGCGAGGTGCTCTGCCCACCGTCGCGATGCGTAGATTCTGCCTGCCATGGGCATCAAGCCGACAGCCCTAGCCGGCGCGCGCGCTCGCCTGCGCGGCGCTCCCGCGCTGCTGATCGGATGCGCCGCGCTCGGCGCCCTGTCGCTGCTGCTGCCCTCCGTCCCGAGCTATGACCCGTGGGCCTGGATCGTCTGGGGCCGGGAGATCCTGTGGCTCGAGCTCGACACCACCGGCGGACCGTCGTGGAAGCCTCTGCCGGTGCTGTTCACCCTGCTGTTCGCTCCCCTCGGCGAGATCGACGACGCGATCCCTCCCGCCCTGTGGCTGATCGTCGCCCGAGCCGGAGCTGTGCTCGCGCTGGTGATGGCCTTCCGCCTCGCCCGCCGGCTGACGGGTTCGAACGGGCCGGCGGGCATCGCCGCCGGGGTGCTGGCCGCCGCCACGCTGGTGCTCACGCCACAGTCGCTGCGCTACACGGCGCACGGCAACGAGGTCCCGCTGGCGATCGCGCTGATGCTCTGGGCGGTCGACCGCCATCTCGACGGCAGGCACCGGGCGACGCTGGTGCTCGGCTTTCTCGCCTGCCTGCTGCGCCCGGAGGTGTTCCCCTTCCTCGCCCTCTACGGCCTCTGGGCCTGGCGCATGGACCCCGACCAGCGCCCGATGCTGATCGGCCTCGCCGCCGCGCTCCCGGCGCTGTGGCTCGTGCCCGAGTGGATCGGCTCGGGCAATCCGCTCGACGCGGGGCGGCAGGCAACGAGCGAGCCATCGTGGAGCCTCTCGCTCGTCGAGCGGCCCTGGCTCGCGGTGCTCGAGCGCATGCATCAGGTCGTCGGCTGGCCGGCCGAGGTCGGCAGCGCGATCGCGCTTGCGTTCGCGATCGTGCGCCGCGAGCGGGCGGTGCTCGCCCTCGCCGCGGCCGCGGTGCTGTGGGTCGGCCTGGTCGTGGCAATGACCGAGGTCGCCTTCTCGAGCAACCCACGCTACTTCCTCCCCGCGACGGTCATCTGCTGCGTGCTCGCGGGCGTCGGTGCGGCGTGGCTGGTTGCCGCGGCGGGCCGGGTCCACGTCGTGGCCGGGGCGGCGATCGCGTCCGTGCTGGCGCTCGCGACGATCCCCTACCTCGACGGGGGCGCGGAGCGGCTCGCCCGCCAGGCGCGCCGGGCGGGCGACATGGTCGAGCTCGAGCGCCAGCTCGACCGCGCGATCACGGCCGCCGGCGGCTCCGCCCGGGTGGCCGCCCCGGGGCCGCCGAGCGTGAACCGCGTGCTGATGACCCAGCTCGCGTGGGAGACGGAGTGGTCGATGGGCCGGCTCGAGCGCACGCCGGGCCGCGCGATCGTCTTCTCGGCGCCCTACCGAAGCGCGGGCTGGCTGGCGCGCATCGATCCGAGCGGGGGAGGGCGGCGCCGGCTGGCACGGGTCGGGCCGTGGGACGTGCTCGCGCCGCTCCCGCTGCGCACCTTCTCGCGCCTGCCGGCGGATGCTCCGCGGCTCTCGCAGGGCAAGGACGGATGGACGCTGCCTACTGGACCCCCAGGAGGCACTGCTCGAGCTCCTCGAGCAGCCGGTCCGAGCCCCCGTTGACGGACAGCAGGGTGGAGCCGATCTGCTCGGTTCCCTCCGCGTCGCCGTCGAGCTGCCGGCCCTCGGCCTCGCCTGTGAACTTCAGGAACTCGATTCGCGGGCCGTCGGGTGCCGCGCCGACCTGGATGAAGTCCTCGCCCTCGAGCGTCGCCTCGATGCCGCCCACGCGGGTGATGCAGTCGAGCGCCAGCGCGCGCTCGTCGTTGGGATCGATCTCCGGCGGCGCAGACGCGGGGTCATAGTCGGGCTGGCCGCCCCCGCAGCCCGCGGCCACGAGCGCGAGACAGATCATGGCGGCTGACGTGCGGAGCGGGCGCATCGCGCGGGCAGGCTAGTGAACGCCGGGGCCGGAGCGCAGGCGGGATCACCTGCTAGCTTCCGCTTCGTCGGCAGGCCTCCGCGGCGCCGGCTCTCGTGCGACGTGTCGATCTCGCTGCTTCGCCGGGTCCGGTCCGCCGGACCGTAAGGGGGAGAGGCGGTCGACTCCTCGAACCCTGCTCCAGCAATGAACCGACGTCTCGCGTTCCTCCAGGCACTCTTCTCGCTGGTCGCCCTCGCGGCGGTCGTGTGGTGGGCCTCGCACCAGGACGCCCCCTCGCTGCCGACCGGCGGTGAGGCGATCGGCCTGATCGCCGTCGGCGCCGCGCTCTACGCGCTTGCGACCATGGTCCGTGCCGAACGCTGGCACGCGGTGCTCGCGCTGACGGGGATCAGTGCGGCGCGCCGTGACTGCTACGGCCTCACCGTCGTCGGCTACATGGGCAACAACGTGCTGCCGGCGCGCGCCGGTGAGGCGCTGCGGGTCGTGCTGCTCGACCAGCGGGTGGGAGCGGGCAAGCGCGTGGTGCTCGGCACGATCGTCGCCGAGCGCCTGCTAGACGTGGTCGTGCTCGCGGGCATCTTCCTCTTCACCGTCTACGGCGTGCTCGACGGCGATGTGCTGCCCACCGACCGGCCGCTGCTGATCGCGGGTGTCGCCGCGGTCGTGCTCGGCATGGTCGCCGCGGGCCTGCTGTTCATGCGCAGGCGCGGCGGTCTCGGGCGCCTGCGCGACTTCGCCCGCCCGGTCGCCGGGGCGTCGCGCGCGCTGCTCGGTCGCACCGGTGCCCTGCTCCTGCTGGCGACCATCGGCCTGTGGGCACTCGAGGGTGGGGTCTACCTCGTCGTGGCGCGAGCGGTCGAAGTGAACATCAGCACCTCCGGGGCGCTCTATCTCGTCGCGCTGACCAACTTCGTAGCGGCCCTTCCGGCGGCCCCGGGCTCGATCGGGACCTTCGACGCCGCTGTCGCCTTCGGCGCCAAGGCCATCGGCGCCACGGGCGCCCAGGCGATCTCCTACCTGCTGCTGCTGCGCTTCGTCCTCTACGTGCCGATCACGATCGTGGGCCTTGTCGTACTCGTCGCGCGCTACGGCGGCTGGTCGCGCCTGCGCTCGGCCGCGCGGTTGCAGACGAGCCGCGCCTAGTGGCCGGTACCTCCAGGACGGCCCACCAGTGAGGTTCCCGGCGCCCCAGCCACTGGCTCTTCGTCTGCGCAGACGCGACGACGACGCGCGCGCGGCCGTGACGCCGGAGGGCGAGGCTGGGACGGCGCACGACACAGGACCACGACTCGCCCGCGTGTGGCCGGTGGTGCTCGCCTGCCTGGCGGTCGCCGGAGTCTCGCTGCTGTGGCCGGCCTCGCCGACCTACGACCCGTGGGCGTGGATCCTCTGGGGCCGGGAGATCGTGGAGGGCGATCTGCTGACCACCGGCGGGCCCTCGTGGAAGCCACTGCCGATGTTCTTCACGATCCCCTTCGCCGCGCTGCTCCCCGACGACTCGGCCCCGCTGGCATGGGTCTGGATCGCGCGCGCGGGCGGCCTGTTCGCGGTCTACATGGTCGGGCGCCTCGCCTACCGCCTGATCGGCCGCGGGCCCGCTGGGGCGATCGCCGGCATCTGCGCCTCGCTGTTCCTGCTCTCGATCGCGAAGGTCGTGCGCGACGCCGCGCTGAGCAACTCCGAGGCGATGCTCGGCGGGCTCATCCTGTTCGCCTTCGAGCGCCACATTGACGGCCGGCGCGATCACGCCCTTTACCTCGCGACCGCGGGCGCGCTGCTGCGGCCGGAGGTCTGGCCCTTCCTCGGCCTCTACGGGCTGTGGCTGTTCTTCGCGACGCCGGCGCTGCGCCTGCACCTGGTCGGCGCGGCTGGGCTGATCCTCGCGCTTTGGTTCGTGCCCGAGTGGATCGGCTCCGGCGAAGCGCTGCGTGCCTCCAGCCGCGCCTCCACGCCGAATCCCGGCAGTGCGGCGTTCGCCGTCAACCCAGGACTCGAGGTGGTCGGCTCATGGGTCGGCACGATCATCAACCCGCTCAAGCTCGCGGCGGTGATCGGCGCCGCGTGGGCGATCGGCGCCTTCCAGCCCCGGCGGGCGCACGTCGGCGCGACGGCCCTGCTCGTCCTCGGCGGCGCATGGCTGGTGCTCGTGGCCGTGATGACCGAGGGGGGCTACGCCGGCAATCCGCGCTACCTGATCATCTCGACCGTCGTCGCCTGCACCCTCGGCGGCATCGGCATGGGCGCGATCTTCCTCTGCCTGCAGCGCGCGGGTGAGCGCTTCGGCGGCCGACGCGGCGGTCTGATGGCCGCCGGCTCCGTCTTCGCGCTCGGCGCGCTGACGATCACGTTCCCGCTGCCGATCGTGCGCAACAAGGTTCGGGAGGCACGCGAGAACGTCGACCTGATCGGCTACGAGGCGAGCATCTGGAACGGCCTGAGCGACATCATCGAGGAGACCGGCGGCGCGCGGGCGCTGCTGCGCTGCGGCAACGTGACCAGCGGTCCCTACCAGACGCAGATGGTCGCCTACGAGCTCGGCATCCACGGCTTCGACGTCGGCTGGCAGACGACCCCGGTCCCGGGCGTCGCCTTCCAGACGCGCACCAGTCCCGGAGGCCCGCTGGTGGTTGCCCCCGACGATGCGCGCTTCCGCCGCGTGGCCGCGACCGACCGCTGGCGAATCCTCACCGTGCCGCCCCAGGGCGCCGCGGGCGGTGCGTGCCCGGTCGCGGCCCCCGACGCGCCGACCGCGCCCGGCAACCCGAGCCGCCCGTCGTCGGGTCTGAACGGCTGACTAAGGTTCCGCCGATGTCCACGGTCGCCGCTCGAGCGCGCACACTCACGCTGCCGCGATCCGTTCGCGGAGAGACCGTCGCAGTCGTCGTGTTCGTCGGCGCGCTGATGCTGTTCTCGCTCTGGATGCGCACGCGCGCGCTGGGAGCGTCGCTGTGGATGGACGAGGGCCTGTCGATCGGGATCGCCTCGCAGCCGTTCCTCGACATTCCCGGCGTGCTGCGCCAGGACGGGTCGCCGCCGCTCTACTACCTGCTGCTCCACGTCTGGATGGCCGTCCTGGGCAACGGCCCCGCCGAGACACAGGGCCTGAGCACCGCGATCGCCGTGCTCGGCGTCCCGGCCGGGCTGTGGGCGGGCTGGACGCTGTTCGGGCGGCGCGCCGGGCTGATCTGTGCGTCGCTGGCCGCGACGAACTACTTCCTCACCGCCTACGCGCAGGAGACGCGCATGTACTCGCTGATGGTGGTGCTCAGCCTGGTCGTGACCGCGACCTTCCTGCACGTCTTCGTCTTTCGCAACCGGCGCTACCTGCCCGCCTTCGTGGTCTTCCTCGCCGCGATCCTCTACACCCACAGCTGGGGGATCTTCGTCACCGCCGGCACGCTGGCCGCGCTCGGGCTGCTGCTGGTGGCGGGCCCGCCCGAGGACCGCCGTCCGCTGCTGCGCGACGGCCTGATCGGCTACGGCGCCGCCTTTCTGCTCTACGTCCCGTGGCTGCCGACGCTGATCTTCCAGGCGCAGCACACCGGTGCGCCGTGGGTCAACCCCCCGCGCTTCGGCGTCGCCATCCAGATTTCCCAGTCGCTGCTCAACGGCGGCACCGTCACCGCGTCGCTCGTGCTCGGCGCCGGCGCGGGCATCGCCGCCGTGATCGCCGCGCGGACCGGGCGCGGGCGCCGCTTCGGCCTCGAGCAGTTCAGCCCCGAGGGGCGCGCGGTGCTCGTCGCCGGGGCGCTCGCGGTCGCGACGCTCGCGATCGCCTGGCTCTTCTCCCAGTTCGCGCCGGCCTGGACGACCCGCTACCTCGGAGTGACGCTCGGGCCGATCTTCCTGATCGGGGCGCTCGGCTTCGCACGGGCGGGCAAGCTCGGCATCCTCGCGCTGGTGATCGTGCTCGCCATCTGGTCGATTCCGCGCAATGGCCCGCTGGAGAGCAAGTCCAACGCGGGCGACGTCTCCTTCGAGACGCGGGGGATGCTCGACGACGGCGACCTCGTCGTCACCCTCCAGCCCGAGCAGTCGCCGCTGATCAACTACCACCTCGCTGACAACGTCGACGGCGAGCTCGTCCAGGCGAGCCAGCTCGGCGAGTTCGCCACGCCCGGGGTCATGGACTGGCGCGACGCCATGGACTCGCTTCGCGACGCCACACCGCAACGCAACCTGACGCCACTGCTCGATCGCCTCGAGACCGGCCAGCACGTGCTGTTGGTCCACCCCGTCACGAGCCCGGCGAGCAACTGGGAGGCGCCCTGGACCGAGCTGGTCCGGCGGCGCGCAGCCCAATGGGGGGCCGCCATGGCCGCCGACGAGCGCTTCACCCTCGACATCGCCGTGCCCGAGGTCTACCGCCGGGCCAACCGCATCGGCGTGCGAGGGGTTCTGTACACCAAGACCGGGAGCTGAATGACTGATCACCGCAACGACAAGGCCCCGGCTGCCCGAGCGCCCGCGCCGGAGCCCGCCACGCCCGGCCTGCGCGAGCAGCCGACGTTGATCCTCGGCGCCGGTCCGGCCGGTTTGACGGCGGGCTATCTGCTGGCCAAGCAGGGCTTGCCGGTCATCATCTTCGAGGCCGAGGACCAGGTCGGCGGGATCGCCAAGACCGAGGTCCGCGACGGCCCGGGGGGCAAGTACCGCTTCGACCTGGGCGGGCATCGGTTCTTCACCAAGGTCAAGGAGGTCGATGACCTCTGGCACGAGATCATGCGCGAGGAGTTCCTGCTGCGTCCGCGGATGTCGCGGATCTACTGGAACGGCAAGTTCCTCGACTACCCGCTGCGCGGCCCCGACGTGATCAAGAAGCTCGGCCCGGTCGAGCTCACGCGCTCGCTGCTCTCCTACCTCTGGGCCAAGCTCAAGCCCAAAGGCCGCGAGGACACCTTCGAGCAGTGGGTGACCAACCGTTTCGGCAAGCGGCTGTTCGACAACTTCTTCCGCTCCTACACCGAGAAGGTGTGGGGCGTGCCCGTGTCGGAGATCCGCGCCGACTGGGCCGCCCAGCGGATCAAGGGTCTGTCGTTCTTCAGCGCGGCGAAGTCCGCGTTCTTCGGCAACAAGGACAACGAGATCAAGACGCTGATCGGCGAGTTCCACTACCCGCGCTACGGGCCCGGACAGATGTGGGAGACGATGACCGAGGACATCGAGAAGCTCGGCGGCAAGGTTCTGATGGAGACCAGGGTCGAGAAGCTCGTCGTCGAGAACGGGCGCGTCACCAAGCTGATCGCCGGTGGCCAGGAGTACGAGTCCAACTACGTCATCTCCTCGCTGCCGCTGCGCAACGTCGCCGGCATGGTCGACCCCTCGCCCTCGCCCGAGGTCCGCTCCGCCGCCAAGGGCATCCGCTATCGCGACTTTCTCACCGTCTCGCTCGTGCTCGACGGGGAAGACCTGTTTCCCGACAACTGGATCTACATCCACGAGCCCAGCGTCGAGGTCGGCCGGATCCAGAACTTCCGTTCCTGGAGCCCGTGGATGGTGCCCGATCCCAGCAAGGCGTGCGTGGGCATGGAGTACTTCTGCTTCGCCGGCGACGAGTTGTGGGAGATGAGCGACGACGATCTCGTCGAGCTCGGCATGAAGGAGCTCGAGCAGCTCGGCCTCGCGCGCCGTGACATGCTCGAGTTCGGCTTCGCGACCCGCGTGCCCAAGGCCTACCCGATGTATGACATGGACTACGCCGAGCGCATCGGGACGATGAAGGACTGGCTCAACGGGATCGACAACCTGCAGCAGGTCGGGCGCAACGGACTGCACCGCTACAACAACTCAGACCACTCGATGCTGACCTCCATGCGCGCGGTCGACAACCTCGTCAAGGGCACCGAGCACGACATCTGGGCCGTCAACGCCGAATCGGTCTACCACGAGACCGAGCAGCAGGACGACCAGCAGCCCTATATCGAGGCGCCCGAGACCCAGGCTCAGAACGAGCCCCTGCACCGCTGATCCTGACCCCGACGAGGCGGGGAGCGCCCTGGCCGGTGTCATCGGCCGGCTCGCCTGCGGAGCAGGCTTTACCGGACTCTTCCTTGGCCAGGACCCTCCCGCCTCGTCAGGGAGCGGGAGCGGGCGCGCGTTTGGTCGAGTCGGGCGCCGGCCCCTAAAGTGGGGGCGGATGTGGCCGACTGGGAAGCCATGACCATTTTCAGTACACGCACATCCGGCCAGGAGGCCCCCAGGCCGATCGATCGCGCTCGGTTTTGCGCGCGCACCCCGTGCGGCGTGCTGGCGACGCTGCTCGGAGTCCTACTGGTCGCGCTCGCGAGCGCCCCGGCGGCGCAGGCGCAGAGCTCCAGCGCGCAGGGCGCCGACCCCGCCTCGCCGAACCCGCTTCTCGGACAGCGCTGGTACACCGACAACCGGTACGGCCTACCCGCCCGTGCGGCCCGTGCCTACGACAGCCGCGGCCAGAAGGGCAGGGCAGCCATGATGCGGATGATCGCCGACCGCCCGCAGTTCCGCTGGTTCGGCGAGTTCAATGCGCGTGAGCCCGGAGGCATGGCCGGCTCGGTGAAGCGCTTCATCGAGCGCAGCCGGCAGGAGCAGCCCGGGACCGTGCCCCAGATCGCGCTGATGCGTCACGCCGGCGACGCCTGCAACCCCGGCTACCAGGGCGGCGGGCCCGCCGAGGACGCTCGCACCCGCGCGTGGTGGGACGACGCGGCCCGAGACATCGGCAACTCGCGCGTCGTCATCGCCTTCGAGCCCGACTCGCTCGGCACCGTCGACTGCCTCGCGCGCAGCCGCCGCGACGATCGCATCCAGCTGCTGCGCTACGGCGTCGACGTCCTGTCGCGGCTGCCCAACGCGACCGTCTACATCGAGTCCGCCGCGTCGGACTGGCTTCCCGCCAAGCTGATGGCCAAGCGGCTGAAGCAGGTCGGCGTCGCCAAGGTGCGCGGGTTCATGCTCAACGTGACCCACTACGACTGGACGGCGAGCAACATCGCCTACGGCCGCAAGATCTCGCGGATGGTCGGTGGCAAGCACTTCGTCATCAACACGGCCCAGAACGGTCGTGGCGCGGTGCACGCATACCGGCGCAAGGGCAGGGAGACCAGGCGGATCTTCGTCCGCTGTCCGCTGCGGCGCGGTCTCGGCCCGGCTCCCTCGACGGCCACCGCGGATCCGCTGGTCGATGCCTACCTCTACATCGGGCGGGTCGGGGTGTCGGGCGGCTACTGCGTGAAGGGGCCGCGCAAGGTCGGCGCGTGGTACCCCGAGCGCGCGCTGATGTTCGCCAAGTACGCGACCGGTTGGCTGCGGCCGGCGAAGGGCACGCGCTACGGGCTCAAGAAGCGGGTGCCGCTGGGCAAGCTCTCGGGCGCCGACGCGCGCTTCCGTTGAGATCCTCGCTGCGGTGCTCGCCCCCGATGAAGGGGTCGGGTACTCGCCGGGAGATCGTCGGTGCGCTGCCCGCGCAGGCCGCGGCCGCTCGCTGACGTCGGGGCGCCAACTTCGTCCAGCTTGCCCGCAGGCTCTCAAGTACGCGGCGGGGGCTCCGATGAGACCCCATGACCATGAAGACCGACTCCCGCACACGCTCGCTCGCCCGCCGCGGCGCGCTGACAGGCCTGATCGCGTTCGCCGCATTCGGCTCGGCGACCACCGCGGCGAGCGGCCAGATCCCGACCCCCTGCCTCCCCGGAGTGGAGCCGATCGCGTGCGAGGTACCCCAGCCCCCGACGCCCCCGGCACCGACGCCGCCGCCCGGGCAGCCGGGCGTCGACCCGCGCGGCGTCGACCCCGCGTCGCCCAACCCGCTCCTCGGTCAGGCGTGGTACACCGACGGCGTCTGGGGCCTGCCGGCGCGCGCGGTGCGTGCGTACTCCCAGCGAGGCCAGGGCGGCCAGGCCAGCCTCATGCGCGTCGTGGCCGACCGGCCGCAGTTCCGCTGGTTCGGGGCGTGGATCGCCAAGGAGCCCGGTGGCGCCGCCGGCTCGATGCGCCGCTACATCGAGCGCGTCCGGTCCGAGCAGCCCGGCGCGGTGCCCCAGATCGCGCTGATGCGCCACGTCGGCGAGCGCTGCGCCGCGGACTACCAGGCCGGAGGGGCGCGCGAGGACGCTCGCACGCGTGCCTGGTGGGACGATGTCGCCCGCGGAATCGGCGACGCGCGCGTGATCGTCGCCTTCGAGCCGGATTCGCTCGGCACCGTCCACTGCCTCGCCAAGAGCCGCCAGAGCGCTCGTATCGCGCTGCTGCGCTACGGCGTCGACGTGATGTCCAAGCTGCCCAACGCCACTGTCTACCTCGAGTCCGGCGCATCCGACTGGCAGCCGGCGTGGAAGATGGCCCGCAAGCTCAAGCAGATCGGCGTCGACAAGGTGCGCGGGTTCATGCTCAACGTGACCCACTACGACTGGACGGCCAGCAACATTCGCTACGGACGTGAGATCTCGCGCCGGGTCGGCGGCAAGCACTTCGTGATCAACACGGCGATGAACGGGCGCGGTGCCGTCCACGGCTACCGCCGCCAGGGCCGCGAGACCAAGCGGATCTTCGTGCGCTGCCCGCTGCAGCGCGGGCTCGGGCCCGCGCCGACCACGCAGACCCACGACCCGCTTGTCGACGCCTACCTCTACATCGGCCGCGTCGGGGTCTCGGGCGGCTACTGCAAGGGCGGGCCGCGCGAGGTCGGATCCTGGTACCCCGAGCGGGCGATGATGTTCGCGCGCTACGCGACCGAATGGCTCCAGCCGCCGCCCGGCACTCGCTTCGGACTCCACAAGCGCGTGCCGATCAGCAAGCTCTCCGGCGCCGAAGCACGTTTCAGATAGCCCCTGCGGCATCCATGCCGCAGGTGCCGATCGGGTAGGCGACATCCCGTCGCCGTATCGCGCGGCTGCGCCGGGCCTCCCCGTCGCATCGGTACGCTGGTAGGGTTGACTCGCGAGTCAACGAGGGCTCACTGGCTTCCCGTATGGCTTCCCCCACGGCCACCGAGTGCGATGCGCGTCACCTGGAGCGAGCGCTCGAGCTGGCGCAGCGCGCGCGTGGGCAGACCTCTCCGAACCCGCTCGTCGGTGCCGTGATCGTCAAGCACGGCAACCCGATCGGAGAGGGCTTCCACGCCCGCGCCGGAGAGCCCCATGCCGAACGCATCGCGCTCGCCTCGTGCACGGAGGACCCGGCCGGGGCGACGATGTACGTCTCGCTCGAGCCGTGCTGCCACGAGGGCCGCACGCCGCCGTGCACGGCGGCGATTGCGGCGGCGGGGATCGCGCGCGTGGTCATCGCCTCCGGTGATCCGACTCCGAAGGCAGCCGGTCGGGGACTCGGCATCCTGCGCGACGAGGGCGTCGAGGTCGACATGCTCGGCGGAGACATCGCCGCCGCCGCCCGGCTGATCAACCAGCCGTTTCTCAAGCACGCGCGCACCGGCAGGCCGCTGGTGATCTTCAAGTCGGCGATCACCCTGGACGGCAAGGTCGCCACCAGCACCTGCGACTCGCGCTGGATCTCCGGCGAGGCCAGCCGCGCGCGTGCACACCGCTGGCGCGCCGAGCTCGACGCGGTGGCCGTCGGCCGCCATACGGCCGACGTCGATGACCCGCTTCTGACCGCCCGGCTCGAGGGCGTCGCGCGCCAGCCGCGGCGCGTGGTCTTCGACTCGGAGGCGAGCTTGGCGCTCTCGTCGCAGCTGGTCGCCACCGCCGCCGAGGCCCCGGTCGTGCTCGTCTGCTCGCGCGCGGCCGCCCGTCCGGCGATCGAGTCGCTGCGCAATGCGGGGGTCGAAGTGATCATCGCCGCCGGCGAGAACGAGCCGGCCCGACTCCTCGCCGCGCTGGACCAGCTCGGCGAGCGCGGCGTGCAGTCGCTGCTGGTGGAGGGCGGGCCGCACTTGGCCGGTGCGTTCTTCGACGCGGGCGAGATCGACGAGGCGCGCATCTTCGTCGCTCCGCTGATCGCGGGTGGGCGCAGAGCGCACTCGGCCATCGGCGGGCAGGGGGTCGAGCGCATCGCCGCGGCAGCGCGGGCGCTGTCGACTTCGATCGAGCGCATCGACGACGACGTCCTGATCAGCGCACGGCTGAGGGAGTGGTGATGTTCACGGGACTGGTCGCCACCGCCGGCGCCGTCGCCGCAGTCGAGTCGGCGGGTGACGGCAGGCGTCTGACCGTCTCGGCGCCGGAGCTCGTCGGCGACCTCGCCGAGGGCGACGCGGTCGCGGGCAACGGCGTCTGCCTGACGGCGACCCGGGTCGGCGCCCAGCGCTTCAGCGCGGACGTGGTCGCCGAGACGCTCGCGTGCACGTCGCTCGGCCCGCTCGCGGCCGGGGACACGGTGAACCTCGAGCTGCCGTTGCGCGCCGGGGACCGGCTCGGCGGACACATCGTCCAGGGCCACGTCGACGGCGTCGGCACCGTCGCCTCGGTCGCCGGCGAGGACGTCGGGCGCAGGGTCCGCATCGAGGCGCCCAGCGGTCTGCTGCGCTATGTCGTCGAGAAGGGATCGGTCGCCGTCGACGGGGTCTCGCTGACCGCCGCCGACGTCGCCGCCGAGGCGTTCTCGGTCGCGTTGATCCCCGAGACGCTCCAGCGCACGACGCTCGGACAGCTCGAACCGGGCCACTCGGTCAACCTGGAGGTGGACGTGCTCGCCAAGTACGTGGAGAAGCTGGTGCCCCGGGCCGGGGGGTCGCCATGAGCCCGTCACCGTTCTCGTCGATCGAGGAGGCGCTCGAGGACGTGCGCGCCGGGCGCATGGTGGTCGTCTGCGACGCCGAGGACCGCGAGAACGAAGGCGACCTCACGCTCGCCGCGCAGTTCGCGACCCCGGACGCGGTGAACTTCATGGCGACTCACGGCCGCGGGCTGATCTGCCTCGCGCTGACGCCCGGTCGCTGCGACGAGCTTGGGCTCGACCTGATGGCCGCCAAGAACGAGTCGCCGTTCCAGACGGCGTTCACCGTCTCGATCGAGGCGCGCGAGGGTATCTCGACGGGGATCTCTGCCCACGACCGCGCGCGTACGGTCCAGGTCGCGATCGATCCTCGCTCGCGGCCCCAGGACATCGTCCAGCCCGGCCACATCTTCCCGCTCAAGGCCAAGCCCGGCGGTGTGCTCGAGCGCACCGGTCAGACCGAGGCCGCCGTCGATCTGGCCCGCCTCGCAGGGCTCGCTCCCTCGGGCGTCATCTGCGAGGTCATGAACGACGACGGCACGATGGCCCGCGTGCCCGACCTCGCGCGCTACTGCGCCCGCCACGGCCTGAAGATGGTCACGATCGCGGATCTGATCGCCTACCGCCGCCGTCACGACCGGCTCGTGGAGCGGGTGGTCGAGACCGGCCTGCCGACCGCCTTCGGAGACTTCAACGTCGTCGGCTACCGCACGCTGGTCGACGACAAGCACCACGTCGCGATGGTCAAGGGTGCGGTCGACGGCGAGCAGGACGTGCTCGTGCGCGTGCACTCGGAGTGCCTGACCGGCGACGTCTTCCACTCACTGCGCTGCGACTGCGGCCAGCAGCTCGAGGACGCGCTCGCGCGGATCGAGCAGGAGGGGCGCGGCGTGCTGCTCTACCTCGCCCAGGAGGGGCGCGGGATCGGCCTCCTGAACAAGCTGCGTGCCTACAAGCTCCAGGAGCAGGGCCTGGACACCGTCGACGCCAACCTCGAGCTCGGAATGCCCGCCGACCTGCGCGACTACGGCATCGGCGCCCAGATCCTCGTCGATCTCGGCCTCGGCTCGATCCGGCTGCTGACCAACAACCCGAAGAAGATCGTGGGTCTGGAGGGCTACGGCCTGCGGGTCACCGACCAGATCCCGATCGAGCACGCGCCTGGCGAGCACAACCGCGACTACCTGCGCACCAAGGCGCAGAAGCTCGGGCACCTGCTCCACCACCAGGGGCTCGCGCTCGACGAGGAGATGATCCACGCCGAGCGGCGCCAGGACCGCGAGCGCGATGGCGGGGAAACGCCCGAGGATCGCGGCCGCACGCACGACGCGGCCGAGGACGAGCGTGGCTGAGACCTTCGCGGTCGCCCTCGGGCGCTTCTACGGTGAGCTCGCGGAGCGCCTGGTCGAGGGCGCGCGGCGCACATTCGAGCAGGCCGGCGCCGCGGTCGAGGTGCACGATGTCCCCGGCGCGTACGAGCTCCCGCTGGCCGCGAAGTACTGCGCCGAGTCGGGCCGCTACGCCGGCGTCGCCTGTCTGGGCGCGGTGATCAGGGGCGAGACCGACCATTACGACTGGGTCTGCGCCCAGGCTGCGGCGGGGATCGCCCGCGTCGGCCTCGACACCGGTGTTCCCTGCTCATTCGGTGTGCTCACGGTCGCGACGATGGAGCAGGCGCTGGAGCGCGCCGGCGGCGGCAAGCGCCACCAGGGCGAGGACGCCGCGCACGCGGTGCTGCACATGGCGGCGCTGCGCGCCGAGCTGCGCTCGTAGACTCGCGCTCGTGGAGCAGGCGCGGCGACGGGCGGTCGAGGCGGCGCTGGCTGACGCGGGCGTTCGCTTCGCCTATCTGTTCGGCTCCAGGGCAGCGGGGACCGAGACGGATGCCAGCGACGCGGACATCGCCGCGAGCCCCGGCCGTCAGCTCGGGCTGCTCGAGTCCGAGGCGCTGGCGATGAGGCTCGCGCGCGCGCTCGGGGTACCGGACGTGGACCTGGTGTGGCTCGACCGCGCGAGCCTCGAGCTGCGGGGACACGTCGTGCAAGAGGGCCGGTTGCTCTACTCGACCGACGAGCCCGGGGGGGTGGGCTTCGAGGTGCGTACTCGCTCGGAGTACTTCGCCTTTCTGCCCGCGCTTCGGGCCGCCGAGCGCGGATACAGCGCCCGCGTCGCCGATCGCGGGCTGTGAGATGGTCGATCCGGGTCGTGTCCGGCGGCTGCTGGACGCCGGCTTGGCTGAACGGATGCGTGCCCTCGCGGGACTGCGCAACCGCCTCGTCCACGTGTACGACGCCGTCGACGACGCCATCGTGCATGCGTCCCTGCCCGAGGGCCTCGCAGACCTCGACGAGTTCTCGCGGGCCGTCGCCCGGCTCGCCGCGTGAGCAGCGGTCATGCGCCGCGCTGGGCGCCTGACTGGCGCTTGCTAGCCTGCGCGCCGTGCCAAGAGTCTGTTACGTGTGCTCGAAGGGTCCGGCGTTCGGCAACAGCCGCAGCCACTCGATGGTCGCGACCAAGCGCCGCTTCAACCCGAACCTGCAGAAGGTCCGTATCGACGTGGGCGGATCGCCGACCCGCGAATACGTCTGTACACGCTGCCTCAAGGCGGGCAAAGTCACCAAAGCCGCCTGAGGCGATCCTGGCGGTCTCCTCGGTCGGCCGTGTCCTGCGCACCACGGCCTCCCTGCATCCGTACCAGGATCGCCTGAGGACGCCCCTGGCTGCATCATCGCCACCGGGGGTCACGTCGGTCGTGCGCGAAACCGCGCTTCGTCGCGGTGTAGGTGCCTTCGGTGCGTGACGAGAGCCTCGAGCGCTTCCGCAGGGTCGTGGCCGCATCGCTGGCTCAGCTTGAGAGCCGGCGCGGCGAGGTCAATGACCTGAACGTGTTCCCGGTCGCCGACGGTGACACCGGTGACAACATGGCGCTGACGCTGCGCGCCGTGCTCGACGAGCTCGACGGGCTCGACGAGCGGCCGATCGACGACATCGGCCGCGAGCAGCTCGTCGGCGCGGTGGCGCGCGCCGCGCTGCTGGGCGCCCGCGGCAACAGTGGCGTGATCCTGTCGCAGATCGTCCGCGGAGCCGCGGAGGAGCTGGCATCGCGCCCTGGCGAGCTCGTTGATCCGGTGCTCGTAGCCGCCGCTTTCGCGCGCGCCGCCGACGCCGCCTACGACTCGGTCCGCAACCCGGCCGAGGGGACGATGCTGAGCGCGATGCGGGCGATGGCCCACCGCGCCGCGCAGGACCTCGCACACCTCGACACCCCTCGTCTTGATCCCGATGCCGGCCAGGAAGAGCAGGACGAGCTGCTGGCGGAAGTGCTCGAGCGCGCGCTGGACGCCGCCAACGAGGCCGTCGACCGCGGGCCCGAGCAGCTCCCGGTTCTCAAGCAGGCAGGGGTGGTCGATGCCGGTGCCTACGGCCTGACGGTGATCGTGGCGGGCGTCGTGGCCGCGCTGCGCGGCGGGAGCGCCCCCGAGCTCGCGCACCGCAGCGCGTCCGTGGCCGCCGACGGTCACGCGGGCCACGAGTCGAGCACCTTCCGCTACTGCACCAACTTCGCCGTGATCGGGGCGGCGCTGGACGGCCAGGCGTTCGTGCCCGCACTGGAGGGGCTCGGGGACAGCGTGCTCGTGGTCGGCGACCAGAGCACGCTGCGCGTGCACGTGCACACCGATGAGCCCGATGATGCGATGGCGGTGTTCGCCGGCGCCGGCGAGATCGCCCGGCTCGAGGTCGGCGACATGCGCGAGCAGATGCAGGACCGCAGCGCGCGCTTGGCCCAGCGGGCCCCGGCTGCGTCGTCGCAGTGCGTCGTCGTCGCGGTCGCAAGCGGCGGCGGGCTGCTCGAGCTGTTCGCGGGCCTCGGCGCCACCGTGGTCGACGGGGGGCCGACGATGAACCCGTCGACCCAGGAGCTGCTCGCGGGCCTGGAGGCCGCGGGCGGAGGAGAGGCTCTGCTGCTTCCCAACAGCGCGAACGTCCTGCTCGCCGCCGAGCGTGCCGCGGCGATGACCGAGCGGTCGGTCTGGATCGTGCCGACCCGTGCCCAGCAGGAGGGCCTGGCCGCGCTGCTGGCCTTCGACGCCGAGTGCCCCGCAGCCGACAACGCGAGCGCGATCGCCCGCGCCGCGGCGCAGCTGCGCCTCGGCGGGATCGCCACGGCGGCGCGGACCGATCCTCAGGGGCGCTTCGCCCCCGGCGATGCGCTCGGCTACGCGGGCGAGCAGCTGATCGCCTGGGGTGCGCCCGAGGCGACCCTGCGGGCGACGCTGGCGGCCGTCGCCGACGGTGCCGAGCTGGTGACCTGCCTCGCCGGCCACGAGGCGCCGCTCGACCGGGCCGCCGTGGAGGCCGCGGTGCCCACCGGGGTCGAGCTGGAGTACCGGGTCGGAGGCCAACCCGTCTGGTGGTGGCTGCTCTGCGCCGAGTGATGTCAGCACGTACCGTCCGCGCCTCCGTCTAGACCACGCCGATCGCGACCGCCTTCTCCAGCACCGATGAGCTCACCTACGCCCGGGCGCTGGCTGCGGGGGTGCGGTCGATTCCGCGGCCGGGACGCCTGGCCGCGCCGCTCGAGGCGAAGGGCAAGACCGCCAAGGGCCTCGAGGCGCTGGGTATCCAGTCCCACGGCGATCTGCTCGAGCACCTGCCCCACGCCCACCGCGACCGTCGCGACCTGCGGCGGATCTCCGAGGTCGGGGTCGGGGAGGAGGCGACGATCGCCGTCGCGGTGCGCTCGGTCGCGGTCAAGCCGATGCGCGACCGCCGCCGCAAGCGCGTCGAGGTGCGCGTCTTCGACGAGACCGGCCCGGTGCTCGCCGTATGGTGGAACCAGCCGTGGATCGTGCGCGAGCTCGGCGAGGGCTCGCAGGTCGTGCTGCACGGCAAGCTGCGCAAGCGCAACGAGTTCCACGTCTCCGAGCACGAGCTGATCGGAGCCGGCCAGGCCGCTGGGCACAGCGTCGGCCTGGTGCCCGTGCACCCGGCTACGTGGGGGCTGTCGGCGGCGACCCTGCGCAAGCTGATGTGGGCCGACTACGGGCTCATCCGTCACGTGCTCGAGCCGCTCCCGGCGGCGCTGCGCATCGCCGAGGGCCTGCCCGACCGCCCCGCCGCGATGGCGGGCGCGCACTTCCCCGACTCCGAGGAGGAGGAGGCCGGGGCGCGCCGCCGGCTGGCCTTCGAGGAGCTGTTCCTGTTCCAGCTCGCAGTCGCCGGCAGGCGCAGGTCGCGCGGGCAGGCACGCCGGGCCCGGGCGCTGCCACTCGACGGTGCGATCGTCAACCGGTGGGAGGCGCGGCTGCCGTTCTCGCTGACCGATGATCAGCGCAGCGCGCGCTCCGCGCTCGATGCCGACCTGGCGCGCGAGCGCCCGATGCAGCGGCTGCTGATGGGCGAGGTCGGCTCGGGAAAGACCGTAGTCGCGCTCGCGGCGATGTTGCGAGCCGTCGAGGCCGGCCACCAGGCGGCGCTGATGGCACCGACCGAGACGCTCGCCGAGCAGCACCTGCGTACTCTCGACACGCTGCTCGAGGGCGTCGCGCCGGTCGAGCTGCTGACCGGCTCGACTCCCGCGGGGCGCAGGCGTGCCCTGCTCGGGCGCCTCGCCTCGGGCGAGCTGGCGCTGGTCGTCGGCACCCACGCCCTGATCGAGGAGCCGGTGCGCTTCCGCTCGCTGGCGGTCGTCGTCGTTGACGAGCAGCACCGCTTCGGCGTGCGCCAGCGGGCGGCTCTGGATCGCAAGGCCCCCGCCGGACTGGCTCCGCACGCGTTGCACATGACCGCTACGCCGATCCCGCGCACGCTGGCGCTGACCGTCTACGGGGACCTCGATGCGACCGTGCTGGCGCAGCTGCCCGCCGGACGCAAGCCCGTGCAGACCTACGTCGTCGACGGCGCGCGCGAGCGCGCCCGCGCCTACGAGCGCATCCGCGAGGAGATCGCTGCGGGGCGCCAGTGCTTCGTGGTCTGCCCGCTGGTGTCCGAGTCGGAGGCGCTGCAGGTGCGCGCTGCGACCGCCGAGGCCGAGCGCCTGCGCACTGGCGAGCTCGCCGCGCACCGGGTGCAGCTGATTCACGGCCAGATGCCATCGGCCGAGAAGGCGGAGGCGATGGAGCGCTTCGCCGCCGGCGACGCGGACGTGCTCGTGGCGACGAGCGTGATCGAGGTCGGCATCGACGTGCCCAACGCGACGGTGATGCTGATCGAGGGCGCCGAGCGCTACGGGCTCTCCCAGCTGCACCAGCTGCGCGGCCGGGTCGGGCGCGGCGAGCACCCTTCGCTGGCGATCCTGTTCGGCGATCCCAAGCTGCAGCGCCTGCAGGCGATCGCCGGCGAGCGCGACGGCTTCGCACTCGCCGAGGTCGACCTGCGGCTGCGCGGGGCCGGCGAGGTGCTCGGTACGCGCCAGTCCGGACTACCCGAGTTCCGCGTCGCCCGCCTGCCCGACGACGCCGAGCTGCTCGAGCGTGCCCGCGCGCACGCCGAGGCGACGATCGCCGCCGACCCGGCGCTGCAGGCGCCCGAGCACGCGCTGCTGCGCGCCGCCGTGGTCGAGCGCTTCGGCTCGGATCTCGATCCGATCCCGGCGTGAGGGTCGTCGCGGGCCGGCTGCGCGGTCGCCGGCTGGTCATGCCGGCGGGCGCAGTCACCCGGCCGACGGCCGACCGCGTGCGCGAGGCGATCTTCTCGATCCTCGGGGACGTCTCCGGCCTGCGCGTGCTCGACCTCTTCGCCGGCTCGGGCGCCCTGGGCATCGAGGCGCTCTCGCGCGGGGCCTGCGAGCTCGACCTGGTCGACCAGGATCGCTGCGCCGCGACGGCGATCGAGCGCAACCTGTCCGGCCTCGGGCTCGAAGCGCGGTCGCACCGTCGCGAAGTGGTCGCGTGGTTGGATGCCCAGCCGGCGGGTAGGACCTTCGAGCTCGTCTTCTGCGACCCGCCCTATGATTCCGCCGCCCGGCTCGCGGCCCCGCTTGCCGAGCGCCTGCCGCAGATCCTCGACCGCGAAGCCCGAATCGTGACCGAATCCCACAAGCGCACCCCGCTCGAGCTGCCTTTGCCGCTGCTGCGTGAGCGGACCTACGGCGACACGCGCATCGCCGTCCACCGTGCAGGCTAGGAACGGCGGCACAGCGCTGTGCCCCGGGTCTTACGACCCGGTCACGCTCGGCCACCTCGACATCATCGCCCGTGCCGCAGAGGTCTTCGACGAGGTCGTCGTCGGTGTCGTCGACCACCCCGTGCGCAAGCAGAAGACCGTCTTCAGCACCGAGGAGCGCATAGCCTTCATTGCGGAGGAGACGGCCGAACTCGGCAATGTGCAGGTGAAACCCTTTGGTACGCTGCTCGTCAACTTCGCCCGGGACAACGGTGCGCGAGTGATCGTCAAAGGTCTCCGTGCGATCTCGGATTTCGAGTACGAGCTCGAGATGCACCAGCTCAACCGCAAGATGGCCCCCGATATCGAGAGCATGTACCTGATGGCAGCCCCCGAGTTCAGCTTCCTCTCGTCCAGCGGCGTCAAGGAGGTCGCGATGTTTGGCGGAGATCTGAGCGGTCTCGTGCCCCAGCGCGTGGCAGAGCGCTTGCAGGAAGCGCTCAGACTGTGAAGAACTGGGATGCTCAGATCCTGATGGCGCACCAGACAATCATCCGAGCGCGGTTGCGGACGACTCGGGGAGGTAGCTGACGAGATGGACGTTCTGGTACTGATCGACAAGCTGGACGACACCGTCCACAACTCCAAGCCGGTCCCGCTCACCGATCAGGTGCGCGTTGACAAGGAGGAGATCTACGACATCCTCGATCAGATGCGCGCCACGATCCCCGAGGAGATCAAGCAGGCGCGCTGGATCGTCAAGGAGCGCCAGGAGATGCTCGCCGAGGCCAAGCGCGAGGCCGAGCGCGTCGTCAAGGAGGCGCGTGAGGAGCAGACGCACCTGATCTCCGAGGAGGAGATCGTCAAGCAGGCCGAGCGCCAGGCCGACGAGATCGTCGAGGACGCACGCGCACGCGAGCGCGAGATCCGCCTCGGTGCCGAGGACTACGCCGATGACATCCTCAACACGCTCGAGATCAACCTCGAGAAGTTCACCGCGGCCGTGCAGCGCGGGCGTGATCGTCTGCAGGGCCGCGAAGAGCCCGAAGTCTCCCAGCCGCGGTAGCGCGGCGCCTGGGCGGGCGCGGGTCGGTCCCTGCCCGCGGCCGGCCCCGCCACCCGCGGATATCGATCGCACCAGTGGAGCGGCGCTATCGTCGATCGGATGGCGCACCGGGCCGACAGCTTCGATCTCGCGACGCTGCGGCTCTCGTCCGGCGAGGCCGCGTCGGTCGACCTGACCGTGACCGTGGACCGGCTGGAGTTCGCCGGCGAGCGCTACGCGCCGGCAGGCGGCGAGGCGGGCGTGCGGCTCGACGTCTCGCGTACGACCGGCGCGGGTTACGCGCTGCGGCTGCGTTACGGCGTGGAGCTCGAAGGGCCGTGCATGCGCTGCCTAGAGCCCGCCGTGACGGTCGTCGAGATCGATGCGCGCGAGGTCGATCAGCCCGACGGCGGCGACGCCGGAGGGGGCGAGACCGGGGGAGACGAGGACCTGCGCTCGCCCTACATGCAGCACGACGAGCTCGACCTGCGCGCCTGGACCCGTGACGCGCTGGCGCTCGCGTTGCCGACCCAGATCGTGTGCCGCGAGGACTGTCGCGGCTTGTGTCCGGTCTGCGGCGAGAGCCTCAACGCCGACCCCGAGCATGCCCACGAGCCCGAGCACGATCCTCGCTGGGCGAAGCTGTCCGAGCTGAAGCTCGAGTGACGCTGGGGGGCTCGTGCCCCCCGGACCCCCGTGAGCACCAGGCTCCCGGCTACACTTGCGCGGCCATGGCCGTCCCCAAGCAGCGACAGTCGCACGCGCGCACAAACAAGCGCCGCTCCTCGCACACCATCACCCCGCCGCGGCTGACCGGCTGCCCGCGCTGTGGCGCGGCGCGCCTGCCACACCGCGTCTGCAAGTCCTGCGGGACCTACGCCGGCCGCGAGATCGTTGCGCCGGCTCCGCCCGACGGCGACGACGACTAGCCAACGGCCAGCCGTGATCGCGCTCGACGCGAACGGCGCGGACGGGGGTCCCGGCGTGATCGCGGCGGGCGCCCGGGAGTCGGGCGAGCGCGTGCTGCTGTTCGGCCCGCGCGACGCGCTCGGACCAGGGGAGGGCAGGGTCGAGGTATTCGACGCGCCCGAGACGATCGCCGCCGGCAGCGAGCCCGTACGCGCCGTGCGCAGCCAGCCGCTGGCCTCGATCGTCCAGGCCGCGGGCGCGGTCGCCGACGGCCGTGCGGGGGCGCTCGTCTCGGCGGGTTCGACCGGGCCCACGCTGGCCGCCGCGACGCTGGCGATCAAGCGCATTCGCGGCGTCCACCGGCCGGCGCTGGCCGTGCTGCTGCCGATCCCGACCCGGCCCGTACTGCTGCTCGACGCCGGGGCGAGCATCGAGGCGCGGCCCGAGCACCTCGTGCAGTTCGCCCACATGGGGGCGGCCTTCATGCGCGTTGTGCAGGGGGTGGAGCGACCGAGGGTGGGGCTGCTCTCGGTCGGCGAGGAGGCCGGTAAGGGCACCCCTGGGGTGCTCGAGGCAGGCGAGCGCCTGACCGCCGCCGATGCCGGTGGGCTCGACTATGCCGGGAACCTCGAGGGCTTCGATCTCGCCGCCGGCAGCGCCGACGTGGTGGTCACCGACGGGTTCACCGGCAACGTCGTTCTCAAGACTCTCGAGGGCGCCATGAGGTTCATGCGCCGGGCGGTCGTGGGTGCCCTCACGGCAACGGAGGAGGCGACGCAGGCGTCGGAGGCCGTCCTGCCGCTGCTCATGCCTCTGGCCACGCAGATGGACCCCGACTCCTATGGCGGCGCGCTGCTCCTGGGGGTGGACGGCGTCTGCATCATCAGCCACGGCTCCTCGTCGTCGGGGGCCATGGTCAACGCCGTCAAGGCTGCGTCTGACCTGGTGGAACTCGGCCTGGTCGACCGGCTGAGGCGCTCCGTCAAGGGCTGAGAGCCCCGGGTGGGGCGGCCCGGCTCCGCCACAGGCAGCCCGGGCGCGGCTACGATGCCCCCGCTTCCCCCCCTTCTCTCACGCCTTTCAGGAGCGTCCGTGCCCGCTGAGACCCACGTGGAACGGGGCCCGAT
>JBPCPD010000038.1:0-16612 GCA_050999535.1 Thermoleophilaceae bacterium | reverse complement strand
GTCTGCCGTGAACACGAGGATTGCCCCCAAGCTGGGGGTGATCCCTCGACAGCAGCCGACCCGTCCGATGGTGTGCTGGCAGCCGCGCCTCGCCGCCGGGTTGCGCGCGCCGCGCGGCGCAGCGCCGCCCGGCGGCGCACAGGCCGACGGCTGTTCGCCTTCGATCGTGGGATCGGCACGCGCTTGGTGGCGGGGGCCGACGAAGCTGGACGCGGTTCGCTCGCGGGGCCGCTGGTTGCGGCCGCCGTGCTGTTCGACCTCGAGCGCTTGAAACTCGGGGAGCGGCAGGCGCTCGCGCGCCTAAACGACTCCAAGCAGCAGACCGAGGAGTCGCGCGAGGCGCTCTACCCGGTGGTGCTGCGGGCGGTGGCACGCTCGACGATCGTCTCGCGCTGCGTGCGCGGGATCGACGCTCGCGGGCTGCACAAGACCAACCTCGACGCCCTGCGCTGCGCGCTGCTCGGGGTCGCCAAGCCCGGCACCGTGTGCCTCGTCGACGGCTTCGCCGTTCCCGCGTTCGGCCACGAGCAGCGCGCCGTCGTCGACGGCGACTGCCGTAGCGCCGCGATCGCGGCGGCTTCGGTGCTCGCCAAGGTGACCCGGGACCGCTACATGCGCCGCGCGGCGGCGTGCCACCCGCGCTGGGACTTCGAGACCAACGTCGGCTACTCGACGGCCGAGCATCGCAGCGCGATCGCCGAGCACGGGGTCTGCTCGCTGCACCGCATGTCGTTCCAGTCGATCGCCTACACCCAGCTGCGCCTCGCACCGGCGACACCAGCCTCAGAAGGCGTCCTCGACGTGCTCGAGGGCGAGTAGCCCGCCTGCTCGGTTGACGGTCACCCCGATCGCGTCGAAGCGCAGCGCGGGCGGGCCCGGTGCGCTCGCGGCCCGGTGGGCCAGCCACTCGCGCGCGAGCACGCGCAGCCGCCGGCGCTTGCGGTCGCCGATTCCGTCGAGTGGCTCCGCGGGGCCGTCGCGGCCACCCGCCACCCGCGCCTTGACCTCGCAGAACACGAGTGCCTCGCGATCGGCCGCGACGATGTCGAGCTCGCCGTGCCGGCAGCGCCAGTTGCGGGCGAGGATCACGTAGCCCGCGCGCTCGAGATGCTCGGCGGCGAGCCGCTCGCCAAGGGCTCCGATGCCGGCGCGGGGATCGCTGGGCGAGCTCGGGTTCATGCCGAGCACGCTAGGTCGGCGACGCCGACGCGTGGGTGACGGGTGTGACGATCGGGCTCCGATCCCCTGCGGAAAAGGAGCGATCTCGGTACACGACGGTGCCCACGCGTGCGTCGCCCCGGCCTAGCGTGGCGTTCGTGCTCGCCAGCGCCGCAACCTTCGCCCTCACCGGGGTCGAGAGCCATGAGGTCACCGTCGAGGTCGACGTGCGGCGGGGCCTGCCCGCGTTCACCCTGGTCGGGCTTCCCGACGCCGCCGTACGCGAGGCGCGGGAGCGGGTGCGCGCGGCGCTGCTGAACTCGGGTCTCGAGTTCCCGCTCAAGCGCCTCACCGCCAACCTCGCGCCGGCTTCGGTCCGCAAGGCGGGTCCGAGCTTCGACCTGGCTCTGGCGGTCGCACTGCTCGCCGCGAGCGAGCAGCTGCCGCCGGACCGGCTGCGCGAGACGGCGGTCTGGGGTGAGCTGTCGCTCGGGGGTGTGCTGCGGCCCGGACGCGGAGCGCTGGCGACGGCCCTGGGCGCGCGCGCGGCCGGATACGCGCGCCTCGTGGTACCCGTCGAGAACGCCGGAGAGGCCGCGCTCGCGGAGGGGCTGGAGATCCTCGCGGTGCCCTCGCTTTCGAGACTGGTCGATCTCCTGCACGGGCGGTGGCAGCCCGAACCCACTCCGAGCGGGATGCGCTCGCCCGCGCGGTCACAGGCACTCGATCTTGCCGACGTGCGCGGCCAGGCCGACGCCAAGCGCGCGCTCGAGATCGCGGCCGCGGGCGCGCACAACCTGTTGATGATCGGACCACCCGGCGCCGGGAAGACGATGGTCGCGCGCCGCCTGCCCGGCATCCTGCCGCCGCCATCGCTCGCAGAGGCGCTGGAGATCACCCGTATCCAGGGCGCAGCGGGACTCGGCGACGGTCGCCTGGCCGCCGACCGCCCGTTCCGCGCTCCGCACCACACGACCTCACCCCAGGGGTTGACCGGTGGCGGAGCCCACCCGCGCCCGGGTGAGATCACCCTTGCCCACCGCGGCGTGCTGTTCCTCGACGAGGTGGCCGAGTTCTCGCGCGCTGCGCTCGAGGCGCTGCGCCAGCCGCTCGAGGACGGCCGCATCGAGGTGACGCGCGGGCAGCGCTCGGTCGGCTTCCCCGCACGGGTGATGCTGGTCGCGGCGTGCAATCCCTGCCCCTGCGCGCGTCCCGCGCAGGACTGTCGCTGCAGCGAGATCGATCGGCTGCGCTACAGCCGCCGGCTCAGCGGTCCGCTGCTCGACCGCATCGATCTCGTCTGCCAGGCGACCCCGCCCCCGGTGGCCGAGCTGGTGGCACCTCAGCCCTGCGCCGGTGAGCGCTCCGAGACGGTCCGCGCGCGCGTGGTCGCGGCCCGGGAGCGTCAGCACCATCGCCTTGCGGGTACCGGCGCGCTGTGCAATGCAGAGATGGACGGACCTCTGACCCGTCGCTACGCCCGGCCGGCCGCACAGGCCAGAGGGCTGCTCGCCTCAGCGGCCAGCGGATCGCTCACCGGTCGAGGGCACGACCGCGTGCTGCGTCTCGCGCGGACGATCGCCGACCTCGACGACCGCGAGCGGATCGCGACGGCCGACGTCGAGGAGGCCCTGGCCTACCGGATGAGCTCCCGGGTGGCCCATGCTGCATGACCCGGCGCGGCGTGCCGAGACGACCGAACCGTGCGACGCCTGCCTGCGCCGGGGGTTCCTGGTCGGGCGGCTCGCGACCCGCATGGCCGATCTGCTCGAGCGCCGCAGCGAGCGGGTCGCGGAGGTCCTGGCCCTGGCCGACTCGGACTTGATCGCGTCCGTGGCGGGCGCTGACGCGAATGCCGTCCGCAGCTACGTCGAGGGCTTCGATGTCGACTCGGCGCGCGGCTGGCTCGAAGCCGGCGGGATTCGCGCGCTCTGCCGCCATCAGCTTGCCTACCCGCCCCAGCTGGCGGCGCTCGCCGACGCGCCCGCGGTGCTGTTCGTCAAGGGAGCGGCCGATCTCTCCGCCCTGCTGGGCGATGACATCGTCACCGTCGTCGGGACGCGCAGGCCGTCGCCCTACGGTCGCACGATTGCGCGTGAGCTCGGCCGCGGCCTCGCGGCGGCGGACCTGCGGGTGGTCAGCGGTCTCGCGCTCGGCATCGACGCGGAGGCGCATCGGGGCTGCCTCGAAGCGGCCGGCACACCGATCGCCGTGCTCGCCTGCGGGCCCGACATCGTCTATCCGAAGACCAACCGCGCCGTCTACGGGCGGGTGCTCGAGCACGGTCTCGTGGTCTCCGAGCTGCCGCCCGGCTGGCGGCCGTTCAAGTGGGCGTTTCCCGCCCGCAACCGCATCATGGCCGGCCTGGCTGCGATGACGGTGGTGGTCGAGGCCGCCCAGCCCTCGGGATCCCTGATCACGTCGGCCTTCGCGAGCCAGTGTGGGCGCGCGGTCGGGGCTGTCCCGGGCCAGGTCACCTCGCGGCTCGCCGCGGGTACGAACGGGCTCCTGGCCGATGGCGCGCGCCTGGTGACCGGCGCGGTGGACGTCGTGGAGGAGCTGTTCGGCGTCGACGCAGGCGCACGGATCGCCACCGCGCCCGGGAGCTCGGCGACCGACGGATTGGAGTCCGGGCTCGAGCCGGTCGCGCGCCGGTTGCTCGATGCCGTCGAAGCCGGTCACGACATCGACTCGATCTGCCTGCAAGCGGCGCTGCCGGCGCGCGAGGTGCGGGCCGGCTTGGCCCGTCTGGAGGCGTCGGGGCACGTGTGCCGTGATGGCCTCGGTACCTACCATCGCTCCGCGGAGCACTAGGGTTCGAGGGGCCCCAAACCCGCCCTTGGCCGGGTATAGGCCTGAGGTTTCCCTCGCCCCGGGTCGTATGCTCGATGGGCGGCCGTCTCGAGCGGTTGCGCTCCATGGCCGAGGCCCCGATGACAATCCCCCGCCTGCTCTCGATCGCCGGTTCGGACTCCGGCGGCGGGGCGGGCATCCAAGCCGATCTCAAGGCGTTCGCACGCTGCGGTGGCCACGGTATGACCGCGATTACCGCGATCACCGCGCAGAGCACGCTCGAGGTCTCTGCCGTGCACCCGATTCCGCCCGAGATGATCGTGGAGCAGGTACGGGCAGTCGTGGCGGACATCGGCGTCGATGCCGTCAAGGTCGGCATGCTCGGCTCGGTCGCGACGATCGAGGCCGTGGCACGCGCGCTCGAACTGACCGGCTCCGCGCCGGTGGTGCTGGACCCCGTCATGGTCGCCGAGAGCGGCGCGCGCCTGCTCGAGCGCGAGGCCATCGACGCGCTGCGCGAGCGGCTGCTTCCGCGAGCCGACGTCGTGACCCCCAACCTCCCGGAGGCCCGCGTGCTCGTGGGTGGTGACGGCGAGGCGATGGACCCCCTGCGGCTCGGCCGCGCGGTCCTGGCCCTCGGTCCCGCCGCGGTGGTGGTCACCGGTGGGCATCGTGAAGAGGCGATCGACGTGTACGTCGACGCCGGCCAGGCGGCCGAGCTGCCAGGGCGACGCCAGCCGGACGGCGCCGCCCACGGTTCCGGATGCACGCACTCCTCCGCGCTCGCGGCCCACCTGGCGCTCGGCTCCACGCCGCTGGCAGCCGCGCGCGCCGCCAAGGAGATCGCGGCCGCCGCGGTGCGCGACGGGCTGCGCGAGATCGGCGGTGGGCCGGGCCCCGTCGACGTCCTCGCACTGGCCGCTCGGCGGTGAGCGCTCTCGGGCGAGTGGGCCGTGCGCGCAGGCGCGACTGCCGCTGCCGGACCGGCGAGCTCGCTCTGCCATAATCGGCGCGCGGTCCACGCATCGGCGACTCGCGCCGGGTGCATTCGCCGGGCCCACTGACCGAGGAGAACCAGATCAAGTTCTTGCGCATGAAGCCCGGGTACGGCGAGATCCTCCTCACGGAGGGCGATCCACGCGTCAACGAGGACGAGGAGCTCCTGATCGCGGAGTTCCGTCGCCAGCTGGAGGAGGGCATGTGGGCCGCGGTTCCCACCGAGCAGCCCGACGGCCGCCGCGAAGCGCTGCTCGTGCGCGACTACGCCGAGATCCCCCTGCAGGCCGAGCGGGTGATCTTCTTCCCGCGCGCAGCCGGCGGCTGAGCACGCCGCCATGCTGCTCGCGCTGATCGCCCTGGCCCTTGTCGCCGCCGCGCTTGGCGCACCCCTGGTCGTCCGTTGCGCCAGGCGCTGGATCGGCCGGTTCACCCACCGGCGGACGGGCGCGCCGCCCACTGCGGCCTACGACCCAGGGCGCGAGCGCCGCGCCGAGCAGCGCGCCCGTCAGCTGCTGCGCTCCTGCGTCAACGACGTCGAGTGGGCCATGTACCGCGACCTCGGCTTCATCCGCGTCGCAGGGCGTAAGGCGCGCTCGGGCCGCCGTGCACAGGACGCCCCGGACGCGCCCCCGTCCTACGCCTACCTCGTCTACCCGCTCAAGCCGATCGTCGCCTACGTGCCGAGCACCGGCCGGCTGCTGAGCGAGTACTGCGTCGAGTTTCCCGACGTCACCGGGGGCGGGGCCACGCGCCTGCCTCCCTCCGATGACGTGCTCGCCAAGTGGATGGCGCTGACCTCCGACGAGAGCCGGGTGATCGGCAGTGCGAACATGCACCTCGTCGGGCGCCAACTCGATCCGGCGCGCGTGCGCCGCGACCTCTGGCGCCTGTCGGAGTGGGAGCGTCGCGGCGAGGGCGCGTCCGCCTCGCTGCGGGCCCGGCCGCCGGCGTGAGCGTCGGCGTGAGCGTCGACCCCCGGGCGCGCAGCCGGACCCAGCTCGAGGGCCCCGACCGTGCCGCCGCGCGCGCCTACCTGAAGGGCATCGGCTACGACGAGGACGCGCTGACGCGGCCGATCATCGGTATCGCCAACACGTGGACCGAGACGATGCCCTGCAACTTCCACCTGCGCGGCATCGCCCAGCGCGTCAAGGACGGGGTGCGCGCCGCCGGCGCGACCCCGATGGAGTTCAACACGATCGCGGTCTCGGATGGCATCACGATGGGCACCGAGGGCATGCGCGCCTCGCTCGTCAGCCGTGAGGTGATCGCCGATTCGATCGAGCTGGTCGCCCTCGGGCACATGTTCGACGGCGTCGTCGCCCTTTCGGGTTGCGACAAGACGATCCCGGGCTGCGTGATGGCGCTCGCTCGCCTCGACCTGCCGAGCCTGATGCTCTACGGCGGTTCGATCCGTCCGGGCCGCTTCCGCGGCCAGGACGTGGCCATTCAGGACGTCTTCGAGGCCGTCGGTGGCCACGCGGCAGGCACCGTCTCCGACGCCGACCTGGCCGAGCTCGAGGACGTCGCCTCGCCCGGCGCGGGTGCCTGCGGGGGGCAGTTCACCGCCAACACGATGGCGATGGCGTTCGAGCTGCTCGGCATCTCGCCGATGGGCAGCTCGATGGTGCCCGCCGAAGAGGGAAAGAAGGGCCAGGTGGCCGAGGACTGCGGCCGTCTGATCGTCGACCTGCTCGAGCGCGACCTGCGCCCGAGCGCGATCATCACCGGCGCCGCGCTCGAGCACACGATCGCCGGCGTCGCGATGACCGGCGGCTCGACCAACGCCGTGCTGCACCTGCTCGCGGTCGCCGACGAGGCCGGGGTCGAGCTGGCGATCGACGACTTCGACCGCATCGCGGCACAGACGCCGCTGCTGGCAGACCTCAAGCCCTTCGGCCGCTACGTGGCGCCCGACCTGTGGCGTGCCGGGGGCGTGGCACTGGTCGCCAAGCGGCTCGCCGAGGCCGGCCGGCTGCACCCCGGGGCGATGACCGTCACCGGACGCACGATCGGCGAGGAGATGGCGGACGTCCAAGAGGCGGAGGACCAGCTCGTCGTGCGCCCGCTGTCGGATCCACTCGCGCCCAACGGGGGCTTCGCCATCCTTCGCGGCAACCTCGCGCCCGAGGGCTGCGTGGTCAAGCTCGCCGGGCATGGTCGGCGCGAGCACCGCGGTCCCGCACGGGTGTTCGAGGACGAGCAGGACGCCTTCGGCGCAGTCAAGGCCGGCGAAATCGAAGCGGGCGACGTCGTCGTGATCCGCAACGAGGGTCCCGCGGGCGGTCCGGGGATGCGCGAGATGCTCGCGGTCACCGCGGCGATCCAGGGGGAGGGACTCGGCGACTCCGTCGCCCTGCTCACCGACGGGTGCTTCTCGGGCGCGACACATGGCTTCATGGCCGCCCACGTGGCTCCCGAGGCTCGTCGTGGCGGGCCGATCGCCGCGATCCGCGATGGCGACGAGGTGATCCTCGACGTCGAGCGCCGCGAGCTGAACCTGAACCTGCCCGCAGCGGAGATCGCCGCGCGCTTGGAGGCCTACGAGCCCCCGCCCGCGCGCTGCACCAGCGGGGTGCTCGGCAAGTACGCGCGCCACGTCGGCTCGGCTGCGCAGGGCGCGCTGACGCGCTGAGCGCGCCCAGGCTCAGCCTGGATTCAGGCTCAGACGCTGGCGCCCTGGTGGCGCTCGGGCGAGCCGTCGAGATCGCCCTCCAGCTCGCCTTCCTCGACGGCGTGCTCGAGGAAGCGCGCGAGCTCGGCGTTGAAGGTCGGCGGGCGTTCGACCATCGGCACGTGGCCCGTGTCGCGCAGCACACGCTTGCGGGCCCCGGGGATCAGCTCGCGGAAGCGCTCGGCGTCGCGGACGGGGATCACCGCATCCTTCTCACCCCAGAGGATCAGCGTCGGGCAGCCGATCTGGGGCAGCCGGTCGCGAAAGTCGTAGGAGAGGTTGGCCATCAGCGCGTCCTCGAAGCCCGGCCTGCCCGAGCCCTTGAGCAGGCCCTCGAACGCCATGTCGGCCTTCAGCGCGCCCGGGTGGCGGGCGACCACGCTGAGGAACCAGTGCCGCGCCCGCGGCCGGCGCGCGGCGGGGCGCAGTTGGGCCAGAGTGCTCGTGGTCAGCAGGGCGATCGCCTTCGCGCCGACCTTGACCGGCCGCGCCGCGAGGTCGGCCTGCGAGACGCCCGCGGCGGCGACGAGCGTCAGCCGCTCGGCGATCTCGGGCCGCCGGATTGCGACCTCGGCCGCGACGAAGCCGCCCATCGAGTTGCCCACGAGCACCGCCGGCGCCAGGTCGAGGCGCTCGCAGAGCTCGGCGACGACCCGCCCGTAGCGCTCGATGGAGATCTTCTCCCGCGGCATCTCCGATGCGCCGAAGCCGGGGAGGTCGGGGGCGATCACGCGGCGCTCCTGCGCGAAGCGCGGGATGTTCTCGAGCCAGTTCTGCCACTGCCCGCTGAGCCCGTGGATGAAGACGATCGGGCGTGCGTCGCCCTGGTCGCCGATGTCGACGTAGTTAACCCGCCGGCCGTCGATCTCGACGCTGTACAGGTGATCGGCCCAGCCGATCGTGCGCCAGTCGGGCGGATCGGTGACCCCGTAGTCGTCTCCAGCACCGTCGCGGGCGCGATAGCGCGCGGGGACGACCGGCGGATGCGGGATGCGCTTCACGGACGTCTACGCTACCCGTGAGACACGGACCGCGTGCGGCTGCGAGCGATCAGTTCGTGGATCGCGCGGGCATCCTGCCAGAATCGTGCGATGGCCGAGCCCGTGCGCACACCGCTCTCGTCGCGCGAGCGACGCTCCCCCAACCGGGGAGCGCAGAGCCGGCTGGCTGTGCTCGCCGACGAGGATCTGCGCAACCACCTGCCCGCCGTCGAGCCGCCCCGGACGCTGACCGACTGGGGCCGCTCCGAGCGCGTCGAAGGGATCATGGACCGCACGCTGGTCGAGTTCCTCTACCGCTACTGGTTCAGGGCGGAGGTCGAGGGCATCGCCAACGTGCCCTCCGCCGGAGGGGCGCTGCTGGTCTCCAACCACTCCGGCGCGCTGCCGCCCGACGCGACGATGATCGGCAAGGCAATTCGCGAGGAGCACCCCCGGCCGCGGCCGCTGAACATCACCGTCGAGCACTTCTTCAAGGGCTACCCCGGCTTTTCGACGCTGCTGCCCAAGATCGGCTGCGTCGCCGCGCACCCCGCCAACGTGCACCGCCTGCTCTATGACGAGGAGCAGCTCGTGCTCGTCTTCCCGGAGGGCCGCAAGGGCACCGAGAAGCTCTACAAGGACCGCTACCGCCTGCGCCGCTTCGGCCGCGGAGGGTTCGTCGAGGCCGCGATGCGCGCGCGGGTGCCGATCGTGCCGGTCTGCGTCGTCGGCGCCGAGGAGGCCTCGCCCGTCTTCGCGCAGCTCGGCCTGCTCCGGCGCCTCACCGGGCTGCTCTATGTGCCGTTGACGCCGACCTTCCCGCACCTCGGCCCGCTCGGGATGCTCGGCTACCTGCCGGCCAAGTTCAAGCTGCGCTTCCTCGAGCCGATCAGCTTCGACGACCCGGAGGCACACTCGGACAAGGGTCTCGTGCAGAGCACCGCCCACGAGGTCCGCGCCCGCATCCAGGAGAGCCTGTTCGAGATGGTCTCGAAGCGCGAATCGGTCTGGCTGGGCTGACGCGATGCCCTCCCGGCGCGTTCTCATCACCGGCCTCTCGACCTACTGGGGCGGGCGCCTGGCCAAGGCGCTCGAGTCCGATCCACGCGTCGAGGTGATCGTCGGCGTCGACAACGAGGAGCCGAGCGTCGAGCTCGAGCGCACCGAGTACGTCAAGGTCGGCACCCAGCACGCGCTCCTGCGGCGCGTCGTCCAGGCCGCGGAGATCGACACCGTCGTCGATACCCGTCTGGTCATCGACTCGGCGACGACCAGCTCGCGCAAGGCCCACGAGAACAACGTGATCGGAACGATGAACATCCTCGCCGCCTGCAGCGGGGCGGATTCGTGCGTGCGCAAGCTCGTGTTCAAGTCCTCCACCCACTTCTACGGGTCCGAGCAGGACGACCCCGCGTTCTTCGACGAGACGATGGGGCGCCCGCACCCACCGCGGACACCGATCGAGCGCGACATCCTCGAGGCCGAGAGCGCGGTCGCCGAGTTCACCGACACCAGCCCGCGGGCGACCGTCACGATCCTGCGCTTCGCCAACGTGCTCGGACCCGACGTGCGCACCTCGCACACACGCATGTTCGCGCTGCCCGCCGTGCCGATGATCCTCGGCTTCGACCCGCGCTACCAGTTCGTCCACGAGGACGACGTCGTCCACGCGCTCGAGCACGTCACCCAGCGCGCGTTGCCGGGCGTGTTCAATGTCGCCGCCGACGGCGTGCTGGCGCTGTCCGAGGTCGCAGGCCTGCTCGGCAAGCCCTACGCGCCCGTCCTGCCACCCTGGGGGACCGGGGTCGCCGCGAGCGCGCTGCGCCGCCTCGGCCTCGGGATCCCGCCCGAGATGCTCGCCCAGCTGCGCTTCGGCCGCGGAGTCGACAACCGCCGGCTCAAGGCCGCCGGCTTCGTCTACGGGCGCACCAGCCGCGAGGCGGTGATCGCGCTCGGCGAGCACATGCGCCTGCACCCGCTCCTGCGCTCGGGCGCCGAGCCCTACCGCTACGAGCGCGAGGTCGAAGAGTTCCTGCGGCGCAGCCCCAATGTGCGCTCCGGTGGGGTCGAGGAGATGGCCGCCGGCCTCTCGCTCGAGCAGGTGGGCGAGCTGCGACGCCTGCTGGCCGCCTACGACAGTGCTCGCACGGTCGACGAGGAGCGCGGCGACGGCGTCGGCGAGACCGCCGAGCAACCCACGGCGCCCGTGCAGCACTATGACGCGCTCACCGCCGCCGAGGTCATCCCGCTGCTGGGGTCGCTCGAGCGCGACGACCTGCTCGCGCTGCGCGATTACGAGTCCGGGCGGCGCGAGCGCAGGACCGTGCTGGCCGCGATCGACAGCGCGCTCTCGCGCCGCGATGCATCCGAACGCCCTCCCGCCGCGTAGAAGCTCGCAAGCCCGCTTGCAGAGGGAGGACCGGTCCATCGCGCGGCCGGCGGTCCCCTACAATCGAGAGCGGCCCTGACCGAGGAGCGTTTCGACCAATGCGACAGAAGTCATTCATCTTCATCGCCGCGCTGCTCGTCCTGCTCCTGGCGGGCGCGGGCGGGGTCTACGCCTACGACCGATCCAACCAGGACACGATCGCGGCCGGCGTCACCGTCGCCGGGGTCGACGTCGGTGGGCTGACCAGCGAGCAGGCGCGCGCCAAGGTCCGCCGCCAGGTCGCCGCTCCGCTCCAGCGGCCCGTCGTGGTGCAGCGGGCAGGCAAGCGCTTCAGGCTCTCCCCAGAAGATGCCAACGTTCGTGCGGACGTCGGCGGCATGGTCGCGGAGGCGCTCGAGGCCAGCCGCGAGGGCAACCTCGTCACGCGCACCTACCGCGACGCGACCGGCGCCGAGGAGAACGAGCAGGTCCGGGTCCGCGTCAGCTACTCCGAGCAGGCGGCCGACGCGCTCGTCAAGCGCGTCAGCCAGCGAGTCGCGCGTCCCGCTCGCGACGCCGAGCTCGAGTTCCCGTCGCTCGAGCGGGTCAGCGAGCAGGACGGCATCGAGGTCCGCCGAGCCGCGCTGGCGCGCAGGGTCGAGACCGCTCTGACCTCCGAGGACCGCAGCGCCGAGGTGCCGGTCAAGGTCGTAAAGGCCAAGGTCACGAAGGCCGACCTCGTGGAGAAGTACCCGACCGTCCTGGTCCTCGATCGCGCCTCCTTCACGCTGCGTCACTACGAGAACCTCGAGCTGCAGAAGGAGTACACGGTTGCGATCGGCGCCGTCGGCTTCGATACGCCCGTGGGGACGTACAACATCGAGAACAAGGCGATCGATCCCGCCTGGAGCGTGCCCAACAGCGACTGGGCCGGCTCGCTCGCCGGAACCGTCGTCCCCGGCGGCGTCGCCGAGAACCCGCTCAAGGCGCGCTGGATGGGCATCTACGACGGCGCCGGGATCCACGGCACCGACGAGGTCTCGACGCTCGGAAGCGCCGCCTCGCACGGCTGCGTGCGCATGTCGGTCCCGGACGTGACCGAGCTGTACGACCAGGTGGAAGTCAGCACCCCCATCTACATCGGCTGACGGGTCGAGAAGCGCCGTGGCCGGCGTCGGCGAGGCCGCTCGCGTGCAGAGCACGCTTCGCTCCCTGCCTCCTTGGCCACGACGCTCTCGACCTCGTCAGGGCGTCCTCGTAAGGGCGTTGCGGTGGGGCCCTGCGGGTTCGCCGGGCCGGACCCACGCCAGCCGCCTACCCGGCGCTCACCGGTCGCGCTCTACGAGCGCTGCTGGTCCGCCGATGGACTAGCCTGGCCGCCGTGGGCGAGGCGGTCAACATCCATGACGCGAAGACCCAGTTCTCGAAGCTCGTCGAGCGCGTCGAGGCCGGGGAGGAGATCGTCATCGCACGTGCGGGCACGCCGGTGGCTCGGCTCGCGCCGCTCCCGGTCCGTGGGCCGCGCCGCCCAGGAGGCGCCGAGGGGATGATCGTCATGCACGACGACTTCGACGATCCCAGGTCGCGCGGCACGGCTACGAGCTGCTCCAGGTGAAGCTCGACCACGCGCTCGCCGTCGGCGAGCTCCCGCTTCATCACGGCGACCCCTTCGATCAGCTGCTGATCGCCCAGGCGCACGCCGAAAGCCTCACGCTCGTCAGCGCCGACGCGGTCTTCGATCGCTACGACGTGCCGGTGCTCTGGTAAGCGGCCTCGACGCCCGTCTGAGCGCTCAACCCGCTCGCTCGCCATGCACACCGATCTGCTCGACCGGGACCTCCTCCCAGCCCTGTTGCTCGAGGGAGGCTTGGCGGCCCACGTGGCGAATGCAGAGGGTGCCGATGACGACTCCCCGCTCGCGCTTGCGCATCACCGCGTACCACATCGTCGAAGCGTCGCTCGGGCCGTTGATCTCAAACCACGGCAACTCCGGCTTCTCGTCCCCGGCCACGATGCCCGCGGCGCCGAGCTGAGCGCGGGTTGCGACGCGTCCGTCTCCGGTATTGACGAAGAACCTCGACACGACGGCCGTCCAGCCTAGTACTTGCAGGAGGGATCACTAGTGGTGCGACCTCGATTTCGACCTCGATTTCGATCGTGACCACCAGTTGGCGCACGGCGATGGCCGAGCTCGACGACGGCCTACGTACGCGCGGCATGGCGCAGCGCACCCGTCGCGCCTACGGCGTCGACGTCGCCCAGCTCGCTACCTGGGCCTCTGGACAGGGCCTCGATCCAGAGCTGCTGGACTACCGCGCGATCCGCCGCTACGCCGGTGTGCTCTCCGAGCGCGGCATCTCGAAGTCGAGCGTGGCGCGCAAGCTCGCCGCGATCCGCGCCTTCTACCGCGTGCTCGTCGAGCGCGGCCGCATCGAGGCGAGCCCCGCCGACCTGGTCTCGAGCCCCAAGCGCGACGACTACCTGCCGGCCGTGCTCAAGCCCGGTGAGACGGCCGCCCTGCTCGGCGCGATGCCCGCCTCGACGCCGCTGCAGCTGCGCGACCGCGCGATGGTCGAGCTCTGCTACGCCGCCGGCCTGCGCGCCGAGGAGATCGTGATGCTGGACGTCTGCAGCCTCGACGCAGACGCCGAGGAGGTTCGCGTCGAGGGCAAGGGCGGGCGCACGCGGGTGCTGCCGGCCGGCGAGCTCGCCTGGCGCGCGCTGGAGTCCTACCTCGAGCGCGGGCGGCCGGCGCTGACCGTCGACGCGGACCCTGCGCTGTTCGTCTCCAAGAGCGGGCGGCGGCTGTCGACCTCTGACGTGCGGCGGCGCCTCCAGGGTGCCGTGCGCCACGCCGCCGTGCGCGCGGGGGTGACCCCGCACACGCTGCGCCACTCCTTCGCCACGCACCTGCTCGAGGGCGGCGCGGATCTGAGGGTTATCCAGGAGCTGCTCGGCCATGCATCCATATCCACGACCCAGACCTACACTCGGGTAGAGTCGGCCCGGCTCAAGTCGGCCTACGCGCGGGCTCATCCCCGCGCCTGAACGGGATCCAGTGGAGACGAACCTCAAGGCGATCGAGCTCAGGGACCTCTGGCGACGCTACAAGGAGGATGGCGATCCGCGGGCGCGCGAGCGCCTCGTGCTCGCCTACTCGCCGCTGGTCAAGTACGTGGCCGGGCGCAGGTCGACCGGGCTGCCGGCGCACGTCGAGGAGGCCGACCTCATCTCCTACGGCCTGCTCGGGCTGATCTCGGCGATCGAGCGCTTCGAGCCCGCCCGCGAGATCCGCTTCGAGACGTTCGCGACCACCCGCATCAAAGGCTCGATCATCGACGAGCTGCGCTCACTCGACTGGGTGCCGCGCTCCGTGCGCGCCAAGGCGCGCGAGATCGAGCGCGCCAACGCCAAGCTCGAGCACCAGCTCCACCGCGCGCCCAGCGACCAGGAGATGGCCAAGGCGCTGGAGACCACCGTCGAGGACTTCCAGGCATCGCTGGTGCGGATCTCCAACTCCTCGGTGGTCGCGCTCGACGAGCTGTGGACGGTCTCCGACTCCTCGGGCGATCAGGTCTCGCTGCTGGACACGATCCAGGACGAGGCGGCGGTCGACCCCGCCCAGGAGCTCGACCTGACCGAGATGAATGACCGCCTCGCAGACGCGATCGCGCGGCTGCCCGAGCGCGAGAAGCTCGTCGTCGCGCTCTACTACTACGAGAACCTCACCCTGCGCGAGATCGGCGAGGTGCTCGGCGTGACCGAGTCGCGCGTGTCGCAGCTGCACACCAAGGCAATGCTGCGGCTCAAGTCCCGGCTTCAGGGGGACTCCCTGACGGAGGCCGTCTGATCGCCCCGCCGCCCGCACCTGAGCCGATCCTGCACGGTCGGCTGCTCGCCTCCCCGCGGCGGGCACCGGCGCCTATCATCGCCACCGATGAAGAAAGAGCTCCGTCCCTTCCACGACCACGTGACCTGCGCGGTCTGCGGCCGCACGATGCTCAAGGGTGAGCGCACCGAGTCGTTCCTCGCATCCGGCGGGGACCGCCACGTGGTCTGCGAGCTCTGCTTCGTGCGCGCCGAGCACGCCGGCTGGCTGCGCGAGTCCGTGCACGGGGACACCCCCGCGCGCGGTCCGCGTCAGCAGCAGCGCCGCCCGCTGCTCTCGCGGCTGCGTCGGCGCTCGGTCGAGACGGCGGAGTCCGGGCCGGCGCCCCAGGAGGAGTCACCTTCGCCGGAGGGGGATGCGATCGGCGACGTCGCCCCTAACGGCGAGTCCCCAGCCCCGGAACCCGAGCCCGAGCCCGTACCGCCGGCGCCTGCGCCGCCGCCCCCGCCGGTGCCGCGCCGCGAGCGCGGGCCGCGCCACGTGCGGGCCGTTCCAACGACCGCGGAGGTCAAGGTCGAGCGCGCGCTGGAGGTCTTCAACGCGTCCGAGCACCAGCGCACCGTCTCCGGTCTCTCGCGCAGCCTTGGTGCGCCGTGGGTGACGGCCGTCGCGGATCTCGAGGCGTCGAGTACGGTCACTGTGCTCGTTGCCTGGGAGCTGTCCTGGTATCGCTACCGGGTCGACCTCGGGGAGGCCGTCGAGGCCGTGGCGCTGCAGGCCAAGGGCGACGAGCTCGACGACATCGAGGCCGAGCTGCGGGAGTGGAATGCGGGTCTCGACGAGGAGGGGGCGCTGGTGATGGGAGTGCGAGGCGAATGATCTACTGCGTGGTGCCGGGGCCGCTGGAGGACGAGCTCTTCGACAAGCTCTCGGTCTACTACGAGGACGATCCCCACGTCACCGTGATCATGGATCGGCGCGAGGGCGAGGGCGGTACCCCGGGCCCGCATCCGGCCGACCGCGACCGCCGCCGGCGCCGAGCTAAGGGCTCCTTCCCGCCGATCGGCCCGGTGGGCAGCTGAGCGCCGCCGGGGGCGTGCGACTCGTCGTCCACGTCGACGGGGGCGCGCGCGGCAACCCCGGTCCGGCCGCGGTCGCGGCGGTCGTCTCGGAACCCCGGGGTGTGGTGCTCGCCGAGCGCGGGGTGGCGATCGGTGAGGCGACCAACAACGTCGCCGAGTACCGCGCCGTGCTGCTCGGGCTCGAGCTGGCCGCCGAGCTCGGCGCGAGCGAGGTCGAGGTCGTCAACGACTCCGAGCTGATCGCGCGCCAGATCGAGGGCCGCTACAAGGTCAAGCACGAGGGACTCAAGCCGCTGCACGCCGAGGCCAGGCGTGCGCTGGGCGCCTTCGCGGCGTGGCAGGTGCGCAGCGTGCGACGCGAGGCCAACACGCGCGCCGACGCGCTGGTCAACGAGACACTGGACCGTGCCAAGCGGCGATAGCGGCGCGTCCCGGGCGGGCGCGCGCGCCAGCCCTGCGCGCCGGCGGCGATCACCGGTAGGGTTGCGCCGGTGAGCAGTGGGGCAGGGATTTCGCTCGCTACGGCGACGCTCGCTCGGCTCGGGGCGGCGGTGGTCGTGCTCACGGTCTGTCTGGGTGGCCTCGCTGCGTCCGCCGAGGCGGCCCGTAAGCTCGGCGATCGTCAGCTGACGGCGGGCAGCAGAGGCACCGAAGTCCGCAAGCTGCAGCACGGTCTGACCGCGATGCGATTCCCTGAGCGAACCACCGACGGGGGCTAAGGACAACGCA